>NZ_JNIR01000001.1:52500-355312 GCF_000702605.1 Exiguobacterium acetylicum DSM 20416
AGTGGAAAAGGATGTGGCGCTGCCTAGACAGCTAGGATGTTGGCTTAGAAGCAGCCACCATTCAAAGAGTGCGTAATAGCTCACTAGTCGAGTGGCGCCGCGCCGAAAATGTAACGGGGCTAAACATACCACCGAAGCTGCGGATTCCGTAAGGAATGGTAGGGGAGCGTTCCAAACCGCTGTGAAGCTGTACCGGAAGGAGCAGTGGAGCGTTTGGAAGTGAGAATGCCGGTGTGAGTAGCGAAAAGAGGGGTGAGAATCCCCTCCGTCGAAAGCCCAAGGTTTCCTGAGGAAGGCTCGTCCGCTCAGGGTTAGTCTGGACCTAAGCCGAGGCCGAAAGGCGTAGGCGATGGATAACAGGTTGATATTCCTGTACCGCCGATCCACCGTTTGAACAATGGGGGGACGCAGGAGGATAGTGACGCATGCGGATGGAAGTGCATGTGCAAGTTTCAAGACCGTCTGATTGGCAAATCCGTCAGGCACCAAAGTCAAGGAACGATGCGGAGTCCCGTAGGGACGTAGGTCACGATTTCACACTGCCAAGAAAAGCCTCTAGTGAGGGGGAAGGCGCCAGTACCGTAAACCGACACAGGTAGGCGAGATGAGAATTCTAAGACGCGCGGGATAACTCTCGTTAAGGAACTCGGCAAAATGGTCCCGTAACTTCGGGAGAAGGGACGCTCTACATGAGTAGAGCCGCAGTGAATAGGCCCAAACGACTGTTTAGCAAAAACACAGGTCTCTGCTAAATCGCAAGATGACGTATAGGGGCTGACGCCTGCCCGGTGCTGGAAGGTTAAGGGGATGGGTTAGCGCAAGCGAAGCTTTGAACCGAAGCCCCAGTAAACGGCGGCCGTAACTATAACGGTCCTAAGGTAGCGAAATTCCTTGTCGGGTAAGTTCCGACCCGCACGAAAGGCGTAACGATTTGGGCACTGTCTCAACGAGAGACCCGGTGAAATCATAGTACCTGTGAAGATGCAGGTTACCCGCGACAGGACGGAAAGACCCCATGGAGCTTTACTACAGCCTGATATTGAGGCTTTGTGCATGATGTACAGGATAGGCGGGAGACGTCGAGCCCGGAGCGCCAGCTTCGGAGGAGTCACCCTTGGGATACCGCCCTTCATGCATAGAGTCTCTAACTCGCAGCCGTCATCCGGCTGGAGGACCGTGTCAGGCGGGTAGTTTGACTGGGGCGGTCGCCTCCTAAACAGTAACGGAGGCGCCCAAAGGTTCCCTCAGAATGGTTGGAAATCATTCGTAGAGCGCAAAGGCAGAAGGGAGCTTGACTGCGAGACCTACAAGTCGAGCAGGGACGAAAGTCGGGCTTAGTGATCCGGTGGTTCCGCATGGAAGGGCCATCGCTCAACGGATAAAAGCTACCCTGGGGATAACAGGCTGATCTCCCCCAAGAGTCCACATCGACGGGGAGGTTTGGCACCTCGATGTCGGCTCATCGCATCCTGGGGCTGGAGTAGGTCCCAAGGGTTGGGCTGTTCGCCCATTAAAGCGGTACGCGAGCTGGGTTCAGAACGTCGTGAGACAGTTCGGTCCCTATCCGTCGTGGGCGCAGGAAATTTGAGGAGAGCTGTCCTTAGTACGAGAGGACCGGGATGGACGCACCGCTGGTGTACCAGTTGTTCCGCCAGGAGCATCGCTGGGTAGCTACGTGCGGACGGGATAAATGCTGAAAGCATCTAAGCATGAAGCCCCCTCCAAGATGAGATTTCCCTTTGAGTAATCAAGAAAGACCCCTCAGAGACGATGAGGTAGATAGGTCACGGGTGGAAGCATGGCGACATGTGGAGCTGAGTGATACTAATCGGTCGAGGCCTTGTTCTAGCAGATGCTTGTTGATGACTTCAGTTTTGAGGGCGCGAGCCCGTCGTCTGGTGACGATAGCCAAGTGGTCACACCCGTTCCCATGCCGAACACGGAAGTTAAGCACTTGAACGCCGAAAGTAGTTGGGGGCTTCCCCCTGTGAGGATAGGACGTTGCCAGGCAAACGGTGGTTCTGGAGCATACGCTCAAGGGCCGCCGCTTTTTTGTGTCTTTTTGTAGAAAGGCATGCATCTATTTTAATGAAGGGACTGAACAGGGATATGGCGAAAAAAACGAAACTACGCGTAGCCGTCGAAGAGAACGAGACGATTGGTGCTTGTTTGGATCGTATCGATGCCATGGGATACCGCCCGACGGTCCGACGAGAAGAGCCGATCTTTGGATTAGACGCTAATGGCGAACCGTATCCAATTCGTCAGCAAATCGTCTTCGATTGCAAAGTGAAAGAGAGCGAATAACTACTTCAAGCATCGTCCGAATGAATCGGACGATGCTTTTTTTATACTTTATTTCATTTGATGTCTCCAGAGAAAATAAACTCCGAATGGACACTAGATGAAATTAAAAAAACACCTTTTAAAACCGAACGATAAATTTTCAGACAATTAAATTGTTCGCCTTTGGTTGACGCCTTGGGATGGACTTGTTAAGATGAAGTCGTGACAGGATGATTGAATATAAACACCTCGTATAATAGCAGGGATATGGCTTGCAAGTTTCTACCCAACGACCCTAAATCGTTGGACTATGGGGTATATGGATGTTCGTCGATATTTCTTTGGCGTACCTTTTTATACCCTAAGCCACCCTTTTAGCCGTGGTTTGGGCTTTTTTTATGCACAAAGGAGGAAACAGCGATGGGAAATGTAGAAGTCGGCGTCATCATGGGAAGTCAATCGGATTGGGAAACGATGAAGCATACATGCGATGTGTTGGAGCAACTTGAGATTCCGTACGAAAAGAAAGTCGTTTCCGCACACCGGACACCGGATCTGATGTTTCGTTATGCTGAATCAGCACGTGAACGAGGACTGAAGGTCATCATTGCCGGTGCAGGCGGTGCTGCTCATCTACCGGGCATGGTTGCCGCTAAAACGACATTACCCGTCATCGGTGTTCCTGTGAAAAGTAGAGCGCTCCAAGGAATTGATTCCTTGCTCTCGATCGTTCAAATGCCAGGTGGTGTACCGGTCGCAACGGTCGCGATCGGAGAAGCAGGCGCAAAAAACGCCGGATTGCTAGCTGCTCAAATTCTTTCGATTCAAAATGAACGACTTGCCCGCAAGCTCGATCATATGCGTGTCGAACTAGAAGGAGACGTCATTGCATCTGGAGGGAACCTGCTATGAAACGAATTGGGATACTAGGCGGCGGTCAACTCGGTCGAATGATGGCTCTGTCAGCGCGTGAGATGGGCTTTGAGATTTTGACACTCGATCCAACGGACAATGCACCATGTGCGCAAGTGGCGGATCAACATATCAAAGCTGCTTTCACGGATGTAGAGGCAGCAAAACAACTCGCAGCTGAATCGGATGTCGTCACCTACGAATTCGAGAACATCTCGACGGAAGTCGCTGAAGCGATCGGAACGAAACTGATTCACGGCACCGATCTTCTTTTTCAAACGCAACATCGGGTACGAGAAAAAGAGATGATTGAACGCATTGGGCACTCTGTCGCTCCGTACTATCCGGTGACGCATCCTTCTGACTTAGAGGAAGCAAAACAGCGACTCGGGTTACCATTCGTCTTGAAGACAGCACGATTCGGCTATGACGGAAAGGGACAGACCGTCATTCGGACGGAAGAACAGTTCCAAGCGGCAATCGAACGATTTGAACCGACAGAGTATGTTGCGGAGCAGTGGTTACCGTTTGATCAAGAAATTTCCGTCATCGTCACTCGAAGCGCAACAGAGACACGCGTCTTCCCGGTCAGTGAGAACATACATCGAGAAAACATTTTGCATCTATCGATCGTACCGGCACGGATTTCTGAATCGCTCGAACAAGAAGCGATTGCGCTCGCCGAATCCATCGCGGATGCCGTCGGTCTGATCGGTACACTGGCCATCGAGTTGTTCGTCGTCGGTTCTCGACTGATCGTCAATGAACTAGCACCCCGACCACACAATTCGGGTCACTATTCAATCGATGCTTGTGAAACATCCCAATTCGAGCAACATATCCGTGCCATCAGTGGTCTCCCACTCGGTGATACCCGTCTGACGACACCGGTCGTCATGGCGAACATCCTGGGTCAGCATGTCACAGCATTATACGAGGAACTACCGAGATTAGACGCTCGGACGAAAGTTCACTTATATGGAAAAGCAGAAGCCAAGACAGGGCGCAAGATGGGCCATTTAAACATTCTTGCGGACACCGTCGACGATGCTTTGGCAGAAGTCGAACGCCTGTCGATATGGAAGGAGACAGTTCAATGATCGAACGGTATACACGTCCTGAGATGAAAGCGATCTGGACCGAACAAAACAAATTCGAGGCTTGGTTAAAAGTCGAGATTCTTGCGTGTGAAGCATGGAGTGAACTAGGGGTCATCCCGAAAGAGGACGTCCAGTTGCTTTGGGACAATGCCTCATTTGATGTCAACCGCATCCTTGAGATCGAGCAAGAGACACGTCATGATGTCATCGCCTTCACGCGTGCCGTCTCTGAAACACTCGGAGAAGAACGCAAGTGGGTGCATTACGGACTCACGTCAACGGACGTCGTCGATACAGCACTCTCGTATCTGTTGAAGCAAGCAAACGACATTCTTGCTGCGGATCTCGATCGGTTCATCGACATCTTAAAAGTCAAAGCGAACGAACATAAATATACGGTCATGATGGGACGAACGCATGGCGTACATGCAGAACCGACGACGTTCGGTCTGAAACTAGCGCTTTGGTATGAAGAGATGAAACGAAACAAAGTCCGTTTTGAAGCAGCACGTGAGACGGTCGAATACGGCAAGATGTCAGGTGCCGTCGGAACATTCGCAAACATCGATCCATTCATTGAAAAGTATGTCTGCGAAAAGTTAGGAACAAAACCGGCTCCGGTCTCAACGCAAACGTTACAACGTGATCGTCATGCACACTACATGTCGACACTTGCTCTGATTGCAACATCAATCGAAAAGATGGCAACGGAAATCCGGGGTCTGCAAAAGACGGAAACACGTGAAGTCGAAGAATTCTTCGCTAAAGGTCAAAAAGGATCATCGGCGATGCCGCATAAGCGGAATCCGATCGGTTCAGAGAACATGACAGGTCTTGCCCGAGTCATCCGTGGACACATGGTGACAGCGTACGAGAACGTCTCACTCTGGCACGAACGGGATATCTCGCATTCTTCGGCAGAACGTATCATTCTTCCGGACGCAACAGGATTGCTTAACTACATGTTGAACCGTTTCGGAAACATCGTGAAGAACTTGACGGTCTTCCCGGACAACATGAAGCGGAACATGGACCGGACGTTTGGTGTCATTTTCTCTGGACATGTCTTACTCGCTTTAATCGAAAAAGGATGGTCGCGTGAAGCCGCCTATGATTTCGTTCAACCGCGTGCGATGCAGGCGTGGGAAGAACAAATCATGTTCCGTGACTTGTTGTGGCAAGAAGAAGAGATTCAACAGCTTTTCACAGAAGAAGAGCTCGATGCGTGTTTCGATCCGACGTACCATACGAGTCGCGTCGATGAAATCTTTGAACGGTGTGGCTTGAACTAATCAACCTGAGACGGGGCACTTGCCCCGTCTACATCTTAGGATCATGGGGGACGAAAGCGATGCAACCACTTTATGAAGGAAAAGCAAAACGATTGTACACGACGCAGGAGCAGGATGTGCTCCGGATCGTCTATAAAGACGAGGCCACGGCATTCAACGGCGAGAAAAAAGAAACCTTTGCTGGAAAAGGCGAATTGAACAACCGATTGACGAGTCATTTCTTTGAAATCCTCGAACAAGCGGGCATTCCGACACATTTTATTGAGCGTGTCTCGGAGCGCGAACAGCTCGTACGTCGTGTCACCATCATCCCACTCGAAGTCGTCGTCCGAAACGTCGTCGCGGGGAGCTTGAGTAAACGGCTCGGTATCGAAGAAGGTACGGTGCTCGAAACACCAATCGTTGAGTTCTACTATAAAGATGATACGTTAGGCGATCCACTCGTCACCTCGTCACACATCAATTTACTGAAGATTGCGACTTCTGAAGAGTTGAAACAGTTATCTGCTGAAGCGCTTCGCGTAAACGAAGTATTACAACCTTACTTCCGTCAAAACGGAATCACGTTGATTGATTTTAAATTGGAGTACGGAAAGACGGCAGACGGAACGATTTTACTGGCAGATGAGATTTCACCTGATACATGCCGCCTGTGGGATCAGGCGACAGGAGAACATCTCGATAAAGATGTCTTCCGCCGCAATATCGGTTCACTGACAGAGACTTACCAAACACTATTCAATCGCCTAGGGGGAAACACACAATGAAAAAAGTCATCGTATCGATCGCATTACGGGAAAGCATTTTAGATCCACAAGGAGTTGCTGTAAAAGGTGGATTGCAACAGCTTGGTTTTACAGGTGTCGAGAGTGTCCGAATCGGAAAACAGATTGAACTGCTCGTTGAGACGGAAACGACAGAAGCGATGATTCATGAGATGTGTCAAAAACTACTCGTCAACACGGTGATGGAAGATTACCAGATTACGATCGAAGAGGTGACGCCAGCATGAAGTTCGCGGTCATCGTCTTTCCGGGATCGAACTGTGATTTAGATATGTACCATGCGGTCAAGGATGCTCTCGGAGAAGAAGCTGAATACGTCTTCCATACCGAAACATCACTTGAAGGCTACGACGGCGTCCTGTTACCGGGCGGATTCTCCTACGGAGATTACCTTCGTTGCGGCGCGATCGCGCGCTTCTCACCGATCATGGAAGAAGTCAAACGTTTTGCAGCAGAAGGGAAAACGGTCCTCGGGGTATGTAACGGATTCCAGATCCTTGTCGAAGCGGGACTCTTACCAGGTGTCTTGCACCGAAACAACGGCTTGAAGTTCATGTGCCGGACGGTTGAACTAAAGGTTGAGAATACAAAGACACGTTTTACATCGGATTACCTGCCAGGCGAGACGATCTCGATTCCGATCGCGCATGGTGAAGGAAACTACTACTGCGACGATGCGACTTACGCGATGCTGCAAACGAACGGACAAATCGCCTTCACATATGTCGACAATCCGAACGGCTCGCGCGGCGATGTCGCCGGAATCACGAACAAAGCCGGCAACGTTCTTGGGATGATGCCACACCCGGAACGAGCGGTCGAACTCTTGACCGGCGGAACAGATGGACTAAAACTCTTTACTTCACTCGTCAAACAGGGGGCACACCATGCTAAAACAACAGTCTGAACCAACACCAGAATTGATTCAAGAGCAACGCGTCTATGCCACGATGGGCTTGAGTGATACAGAATACCAGATGGTCGTCGATTTACTCGGACGCCAACCGAACTATACGGAAACAGGATTGTTCTCAGTCATGTGGTCGGAGCATTGTTCATACAAGACATCTAAACCCGTCCTCCGTCAATTCCCGACGACTGGACCACGTGTTTTACAAGGACCAGGGGAAGGGGCAGGTGTCGTTGATATCGGCGATGAGCAGGCAGTCGTCTTTAAGATCGAAAGCCACAACCATCCATCCGCTGTTGAACCGTATCAAGGGGCTGCGACAGGCGTCGGCGGAATCATTCGTGACATCTTCTCGATGGGCGCACGACCGGTCGCACTCATGAACTCCCTCCGCTTCGGGCATCTCGGTACACCACGTGTCAATCAACTGTTCGAACAAGTCGTCGCCGGAATCGCCGGTTATGGCAACTGTGTCGGGATCCCAACGATCGGTGGCGAAATCGGATTTGATCGTTCATATGAAGGCAATCCACTCGTCAACGCGATGTGTATCGGTTTAATCAACCATGCGGATATTCAAAAAGGTCAGGCAAAAGGTGTCGGCAACTCGGTCATGTACGTCGGTGCAGCTACTGGGCGCGACGGGATTCATGGTGCGACGTTTGCCTCGGAGGATCTCGGAGAGGATACGGAAGCAAAACGTCCGGCTGTTCAAGTCGGTGATCCGTTCATGGAGAAACTATTGATTGAAGCGTGTCTTGAGATCGTTGGTCATCCAGCACTCGTCGGAATGCAGGACATGGGTGCTGCCGGACTGACATCTTCTTCAGCAGAGATGGCTTCGAAAGCAGGTATGGGCATCGAGATGCACCTCGATGACGTCCCGCAACGGGAGACTGGGATGACCGCTTACGAAATGATGCTCTCGGAATCACAAGAGCGGATGTTACTCGTTGTCAAGCGTGGTCGCGAAGCAGAGATCGAAGCGATCGTCAGCAAATGGGGACTCCATGCCGTTCACGTCGGAGAAGTCATTGAAGAGAAGGTCCTGCGTTTGATCCATCATGGGGATATCGTCGCAGAAGTTCCGGTTGATGCGTTAGCAGAAGAAGCACCAGTCTACGAAAAACCATCGCGTGTCCCTGCGTATTATGAAGCATTCCAAGCGATGGAAGAGACGCTTCCAGTCGTCGAAGACGTTGTTGAGACATGGCGGGCACTACTTCGTCAGCCGACGATCGCTTCAAAACGTTGGGTCTACGATCAGTACGATCATATGGTCCAGACGTCGACCGTCGTCGCACCAGGGTCAGATGCAGCCGTCATCCGTGTCCGCGGCACGAACAAAGCGCTCGCGATGACGACCGACTGCAACAGCCGTTTCGTCTACTTGGATCCATATGTTGGTGGACAGATCGCGGTGGCGGAAGCAGCTCGTAATATCGTCGCGAGCGGGGCGACACCACTCGCCATCACGGATTGCCTGAACTTCGGAAATCCGGATAAACCAGAAGGCTTCTGGCAATTGCAACAAGCAACGGCCGGTATGGCAGAAGCATGTCGTGTCCTCGAGACACCTGTCATCGGCGGGAATGTCTCACTCTACAACGAGTCAGCCGGTCAAGCTGTTCACCCGACACCAGTCGTCGGAATGGTTGGCTTACACGAGCAAACTGAATGGATCACAACGCAACATGTCAAACAAGTAGGTGACCAGATTTATCTATTAGGAGAAACAACAGCCGAGTTTGGTGGCAGTGAGCTTCAATATATGCAATTCGGTAAATCATTCGGTCGCGCACCACAGATTGATTTAGCCGTCGAACACGCACGCTTACAATTGTTACAGCAGGCAGTACAAGCAGGTGAAGTCAATGCGATGCATGATGTGTCAGAAGGTGGTCTCGCCATCGCTCTCGCTGAGATGACGTTTGGAACGGATCTCGGGTTGACGGTTCAGTTTGACGGACCAACGTTACACCTGTTCAGTGAATCGCAATCACGCTTCGTCGTCACGGTGCCACAAGCGCACGTCACCGCATTCGAACAACGGACTGGTGCTCAAGCGATCGGTGTCGTCACGAACGATGAGCTTCTCGTCATCGAGACGACAGATACACGGATCGAAGCAGACCGTTCGACCTTACAGGGAGACTGGGAAGGAGCAATCGCGTGTTATATGACATCAAAGGACTAAATGAGGAGTGTGGCGTCTTCGGGATCTTCGGACAACCGAATGCAGCGCAACTCGCTTATTACGGCTTGCATAGCTTGCAACACCGGGGACAGGAAGGGGCAGGCATCGTCACGAGTGACGGTGACGACCTCTTCCCGCACCGCGGGCAAGGACTCGTAACGGAAGTCTTTTCGGAAGAAACACTGACGAACCTTAACGGACATCACGCGATTGGACATGTCCGGTATTCGACAGCAGGGGGAAACACGCTTGAGAACACCCAACCGCTTCACTTCAAATCGCGGACGGGAGATCTCGCACTCGCGCATAACGGAAATCTCGTCAACGCCGATTCACTAAAGCACCTGTTAGAAGCAGAAGGTGCCATCTTTCAGACGACGAGTGATACGGAAGTCGTCGCCCATCTCGTCAAACGCAGTAAGCTCGACACACTCGAAGACCGGATTGCCGATAGTCTCGCCCGTCTCGTCGGGGCGTTCGCCTTCCTTTTCTTAACGGAAGATACGTTATTCGTGGCGGTTGATCCGCACGGACTGCGTCCACTGTCACTCGGGAAGACACCGGACGGCGGCATCGTATTCGCGTCAGAGACATGTGCCTTTGATATCGTCGGCGCGGAATTCATTCGTGATATCGAGCCAGGGGAGCTCGTGACGATCACAGAACAGGGCATGTCGTCCCGTCAATACATGGAACCACGTGAACGGGCAATGTGTTCGATGGAATATATCTACTTCTCACGTCCGGATTCGATCATTGATGGCGTCAACGTCCATACGGCTCGCAAAGCACTCGGGAAAAAGATGTATGAAGAAGCGCCGGTTGAAGCGGACGTCGTCACTGGAGTACCGGATTCAAGTATCTCGGCAGCGATCGGTTACGCGGAAGCGAGTGGTATTCCATATGAGATGGGATTGATCAAGAACCGGTATGTCGGACGGACGTTCATCCAGCCGTCACAAGAGTTACGGGAACGTGGGGTCAAAATGAAATTGTCCGCGCTACGCGGCGTCGTGCAAGGAAAACGTGTCATCATGGTCGATGATTCAATCGTCCGGGGAACGACGAGTCGCCGCATCGTCGGTTTGTTACGGGAAGCGGGTGCGACGGAAGTCCATGTCCGCATCACGGCACCACCGATCACGAATCCATGTTATTACGGGATTGATACTTCATCGAAGGAAGAACTGATCTCTGCTCGATTGATGCCGGAAGAAATCCGGCAGGAAATTGGTGCGGATTCACTTGAATTCTTAACGGTACCGGGCATGGTCGACGCAATCGATCGCCCGTTCGATGGACCGTTAAAAGGACAATGTACCGCTTGTTTCACAGGAGAGTATCCGACACCGCTCGGTTCGCTCGAGTTAGAAGCTAAACTTTGATAGATGGGGGAAGAACATGAGCAAACATTACGAAGCAGCAGGTGTGAGTCTGACAGCAGGGTATGAGTCAGTCACGCGAATGAAAAAACACGTCGCCCGTTCGATGCGCAAAGAAGTATTGACGGGACTCGGTAGCTTTGGTGCGATGTTCGACCTCAGCCAATTGCAGTTGAAAGAACCAGTCCTTGTCAGTGGGACAGACGGTGTCGGTACGAAGCTGAAACTCGCTTTCGCACTGGAACAACACGATACGATCGGAATCGACTGTGTGGCAATGTGTGTGAACGATATCATCGTCCAAGGCGCGGAACCACTTTATTTCCTTGACTACATCGCGCTTGGTCAGGCGATTCCAGCTAAGATCGAACGGATCGTCGCAGGTGTCGCAGAAGGTTGCGTCCAGGCGGGGTGTACGTTAATCGGCGGTGAGACAGCGGAAATGCCAGGGATGTATGCGGACGGCGAATATGATATCGCCGGGTTCGCCGTCGGTGCCGTCGAGAAGCAAAAATTGATCACGGGTGATAACGTCGCGGCAGGAGATGTCATTCTCGGTCTCGCTTCGTCCGGCGTCCATTCGAACGGGTTCTCACTCGTCCGTAAAATCGTCGCCGACAGTGGCCTCCGCTACGAAGATGAAGTCATGATGCTCGGTCATACGCTCGGAAATGCGCTCCTCATGCCAACACGCATCTACGTCGAAGCGGTCAAAGCAGCCCTTGAGACGGAAAAGATTCAAGCGATGGTCCATATTACGGGTGGTGGATTCTACGAGAACGTACCACGTGTCTTGCCAGAAGGTCTTGGCGCATCGTTCGATCCGAAAAAGTGGCCGACGTTACCAGTCTTTGACTGGCTCGAGCAAGCGGGTGACCTGCCACGACATGATATGTACAACGTCTTTAACATGGGCATCGGTTTCATGTTGATCGTCAAACCGGAAGATGTCGCGGAAGTGACAGCACGCCTCGCTCGTGAAAATGAGACGGCGTACGTGATTGGTCAAGTGACAGATCAAGAAGGTGTTCGGATTCAAGGAGTCGACGCATGAAGATCGCCTGTTTTGCATCAGGAAGCGGTAGTAATGTCGAAGCACTTTTTGAAGCGATCGAGGCAGGAACGTTACATGCCTCGATCGAACTGATCGTCTGCGATCAACAGAACGCAAAGGTCATTGAACGGGCAAAACGACGCGGATGTGACGTCTTCGTCTTTCGGGCGAAGGACTATCCGGATAAACCGAGTTTTGAGCGGGAAATCATTGCCCGTCTTGGAGCGAAAGGTGTCGAACGGATCATTCTTGCCGGCTACATGCGATTAATCGGGGAAGAGTTGCTTGGACGATACGCAGGGCGAATCGTCAACATCCACCCGTCGCTGCTTCCGGCGTTCCCGGGAAAAGATGCGATCGGACAAGCATTTCGTGGCGGAGTTAAAATCACAGGTGTTACAATTCATATAGTCGATGAAGGCATGGACACAGGACCGATCATGGCTCAAGAAGCCGTTCGGATTACAGAAGAGATGACGCGTGAAACATTGCAACAAGCGATTCAGCGCGTCGAACATAGACTGTATCCGCAAGTCATCGAAGAGTGGATGAAAGAGGAGGCAAACGTATGAGAGCGTTAATTAGTGTGTCGGATAAAACAGGAATCGTCGAATTAGGACGAGCGTTCCATGAAGCAGGTATCGAGCTCGTCTCGACAGGCGGAACACATCAAGCGTTAGAGGAAGCCGGGCTTCCGGTCATTGGTATCAGTGAAGTCACACAATTCCCAGAAATGCTCGATGGGCGTGTCAAAACGCTCCATCCAATGGTTCATGGTGGATTACTCGGTCGTCGTGATCTTGAATCCCATCGTGAGCAGATGGCTGCGCAACAGATTCAACCGATTGATTTCGTCGTCGTCAATCTGTATCCGTTCAAGCAGACGGTCTTACAAGAAGACGTCGCCTATGCCGATGCGATCGAGAACATCGATATCGGTGGACCAAGCATGTTGCGTTCAGCGGCGAAAAACCACGCAGCTGTCACGGTCGTCGTCGACCCAGCTGATTACGAAACGGTCGTTGCCGAGATTCGTGAAGGCGGTACGACGTTTGAGACACGTCAACGTCTTGCGGCGAAAGCCTTCCGTCATACAGCGGCGTACGATGCGTTGATCGCGGATTATTTCTTGACACAAACAGGCGAGAAGTTCCCGGATCAGTTGACAATCACGCTTGAGAAAGTCCAGGATCTTCGTTATGGAGAAAATCCACACCAAGAAGCAGCCTTTTATAAAACACCAATTTACCGTGGAGCATCTCTCGCTTCAGCGAAACAGTTGCATGGTAAAGAGTTGTCGTATAACAACATTCAAGATGCGAACGCTGCACTCGAAATTCTCGACGAGTTCCGCGAAGCAGCAGCCGTCGTTGTTAAACACATGAACCCGTGTGGTGTTGCCGTCGGTCCAACGATCGGAGAGGCATTCCGTCGCGCTCATGCAGCCGATCCGGTGTCGATCTTCGGTGGCATCGTCGCCTTGAACCGTGAAGTTGACTTAGAGACAGCAGAACAGTTAAGCGGTATCTTCCTTGAAATCATCATCGCCCCATCCTTCACGGAAGAAGCATTCGCCTTGTTGTCAGCGAAAAAGAACATCCGTCTACTTGAACTCGACGTCAAACGTGTCCAAGCAATCCGTTATACGGCAGTCGCTGGCGGCATGCTCGTCCAAGACAGTGACGATGAGACGCTTGATGATGCAGCAGCACGCGTCGTGACAGACCGCAAGCCGACAGCAGCGGAATGGGAAGACTTGAAACTCGCATGGCGTGCCGTCAAACATGTCAAGTCGAACGCGATCGTTCTCGCGAAGGACGAAGTGACGGTCGGTGTTGGTGCAGGACAGATGAACCGTGTTGGTTCAGCGAACATCGCGATTACACAAGCCGGAGAAAAAGCAGTTGGTGCGTCACTTGCTTCCGATGCCTTCTTCCCAATGGGTGATACGGTCGAAGCGGCAGCAGCAGCTGGTATTACGGCAATCATTCAACCAGGCGGCTCGATTCGCGACCAAGAGTCGATCGATGCGTGTAACAAACATGGCATTACGATGGTCTTTACGAACGTTCGACATTTCAAACACTAAGCGGAGGCGATTTGAATGAAGGTATTGGTGATTGGTAAAGGAGGGCGTGAACACGCGCTCGTCTGGAAGCTGGCACAGGATGAACGGATCGAGACAGTGTATGCTGCGCCTGGGAATGCCGGGATGACACAAGCCACATGTGTTCCGATCGCCGAAGATGCTATCGATGAACTCGTGACGTTCGCACAAGACGAACAGATCGATTGGACGATTGTCGGACCAGAAGGACCACTTGTTCTCGGAGTCGTTAACGCCTTTCAGGCAGCGGGATTGCAGATCTTCGGACCAACACGGGAAGCGGCAGCGATCGAAGGAAGTAAGCAGTTCGCGAAAGAATTGATGGAGCGTGCCGGTATTCCGACCGCTGCTCATGCCGTCTTTACTTCAGCAGCAGACGCAGAGGCGTATGTTCGCAAAGCGGGTGCACCGATCGTCATCAAAGCCGACGGACTTGCTGCCGGAAAAGGAGTCACGGTCGCAGAAACCGTGGACCAAGCACTTGCAGCAATCCACGATACGTTTGCCGGGGAATACGGTCAACAAAGCAGCGTTGTCATCGAAGAATGCCTGGTCGGGGAAGAGTGTTCATTGATGGCATTCGTGCACGAAGAGACCGTCATCCCGATGGTATTGTCGCAAGATCATAAACGGGCATTTGACGGTGATCTAGGTCCGAACACAGGAGGAATGGGCGCGTATTCTCCGCTTCCTCAGTGGGACGAAGCAGCGCTGACGACAGAAGCTGTTGATCGCATCATTCAGCCGCTCGTCGATCAGATGGCAAGCGAAGGAATTCCGTTCACCGGCTTCCTCTATGCCGGTCTGATGCTGACGAAACAAGGACCGTTCGTCATCGAGTTCAATGCTCGGTTCGGTGATCCGGAAACAGAAGTCATTCTTCCGCGCTTAGAGACACCGTTGCTTGATGTCATCATGCCGCTGATAGACGGACAGATACCAGAAGTCGTTTGGACGGATCAAGCAGCTGTCGGTGTCGTCGTCGCAGCAGAAGGATATCCGGAAGCACCAAAAACGGGACAAGCGATTCCACTTGATCAGATTGGGGACGGTCTTCTCGTCTTTCATGCCGGAACGGCAGAACGAGACGATCAACTTGTCTCAGCCGGTGGACGTGTCCTCGTATGTGTCAGCCGTGCCGAGACGATCGAGCAGGCTGTCGAACAGGTCTATGCGAACTTACCAGACGTGACGGACCAGCCATTCTTTTACCGAACTGATATCGCTCAAAAAGCCTTTCGTGCCTCGCATGAATCATGATATTTGTACCAGACGTGCTCGAAGGAGTCGCGTCTGGTTTTTTGTTTCTTGGCGAAGTGCACGAAAAGATTTGTCTTCCATGGCGAATTTGTGTTATTTTGACCAAATGAATCCGGAACGGGGCAAAACTTCTTGAAACTTACTTAGCAACATTTTAGTATAAGAACTATAAGAAAGCGTTTTCAATAAAACAAAGGAGGTCGAGCTTTCGTGAAAAAAAATTGTGGAAGATCCCCTTGGACGAAATCTGAAGTACGAACACACCAAGCGGTCATCAGCGGAAAGCTTGCACCGACACTTGTCATACAGAATGCCACTTACCTGAATCATGGTGTCAAAGCATGGCGGACGGCGAATATCTGGATTAGTGGCGACCGGATCGTCTATGTCGGTCCAGAGATGCCGGAACAAGCCGATGCGTATCATGATGCGACAGGTCAATATATCGTACCCGGTTACATTGAACCCCATGCCCATCCGTTCCAACTTTACAATCCAGCGAGTCTTGCAAAATTCGCAGCAGAGCGGGGAACATCGACGCTCGTAAACGACAACATGTTGTTATTATTAGAGCCGACGGAGCAAGCGTTTGCTCAGGTCGAGGCGCTAGCAGACTTACCGACCTCAATGTACTGGTGGGCACGACTCGACGCACAAACCGAGCTTGATGCCGACAGTATCTCGATCGATAATCGCCGGATTCAAGCGTGGCTCAAGCATCCACAAGTCATCCAAGCGGGAGAGTTGACGGGATGGCCACGTCTCTCGCAAGGGGATGATGAACTGCTTCACTGGATGCAGGATGCGATCAAACTCGGAAAACCAATCGAAGGTCATTTCCCTGGGGCTTCAGCGAAGACGTTGACGAAGATGGCGCTGTACGGCGTGACGAGTGATCACGAAGCGATGACGGTCGAAGAGGCGATGACACGTCTTGAACTCGGCTACACGACGACGATTCGTTATTCATCGATTCGTCCGGATCTACCGGATATCTTTAAAGGTCTCGTCGAAGCAGGGTTGACGCAGTTCGATAAGGTGCTAGTGACGACGGATGGTTCAACGCCGTCCTTCTATAAAGCGGGCATGATGGATGAGACGATCCGATTGATGCTTGAGGCGGGCATTCCGGTCGAAGAAGCGTACCGGATTGCATCGTACAATGCAGCGCGTCACTTTAATCTCGATCATCTACTTGGGAGTATCGCACCAGGACGAATCGCGCATCTTAATTTCCTTGAGGCAAAAGATGCCCCGACACCTGTCGCTGTACTTGCGCGCGGCACATGGGTCCGTCAAGCAGACATCCCATGTTACCCGGCAGAAGCGCTTGATGCAGTCTATGCGCTCATGCCACGCTCGGAAGTCCAGGTTTCCTTAACGGAACAGGATTTTTCGTTTAGCATGCCGGTTGGTCTTGAAATGGTCAATTCCGTCATCATGAAACTCTATCAAGTCGAACACGATACAAGTGTACCTGTTCTACCGGCAGGATGTGATGAATCCTTCCTGATGCTACTCGACCGGGAAGGGAAGTGGCGACTGAATACCGTTCTGAAAAACTTTGCGACACAAGTCGGAGGTCTCGTCAGTTCGTACTCGATCAGCGGTGATATTTTGATGATCGGTAAATCGAAACGAGACATGCAAGTCGCGTTTGATCGAATGAAAGCGTTCGGCGGCGGAATCGTTCTCGTTGAGAATGGTGAAGTCATCGCTGAAGTTCCGTTGACCTTGATGGGGCAGACGTCCGACCTGCCACTCGAAGATTTGATCGTTCAAGAAACGGCTCTCCGGGAAGCCTTGTTCGAACGCGGTTATGCGTTTGAAGATCCTGTCTATACGTTGCTATTCCTAGCATCGACACACTTGCCATATGTACGGATCACACCACAAGGTATTTACGAAGTCCTTCGGAAAAAAGTCCTTTTCCCAGCGATTTTGCGATGACGCTTGAATTTTAAAACGTCGCGCTTTAAACTATTAAAGAGCAATTGAATGGGAAAGGGAGTCACAAGATGCAACTCGATAAATTGCGTGGAAAAGAATTGGATCAGTTATTTACAGCCATCATGAAGATGGATTCATTAGAAGATTGTTATACGTTGTTCGAAGACTTAGCGACCGTCAACGAAATCCAGGCGCTCGCCCAACGTCTTGAAGTCGCACGTCAATTACGTGAAGGCAATACGTATCACAAAATCGAAAAGGCGACCGGTGCTTCAACAGCAACGATCTCGCGTGTCAAACGTTGCTTGAACTACGGTTCGGGCGGTTATGATCTGGCGCTTGCCCGCCTAGGTCTTATCGAGCAAGAAGTAGCGGATAACTAATGTTATCCGCTACTTCTATGAAGGAGGGCGCACCGATATGGATTTTGCGTTACAACATAAAATTCAACATTTCATTCGAAGGCTGACGCCCATCCAGTCGCTCGTCATCATCTACTTCGTTGCGGTCATCATCGGAATCATCATGCTCGGTCTGCCGTGGTCGACCAAGGGAGACTATAACTGGGATTTCACGGACCTCGTCTTCATGGCGGTCAGTTGTGTCAGTGTCACTGGTTTGACGACGGTCTCGGTCTCAGAAACCTTCACGACGTTCGGCTACTTCATGATCATGATTCTAGTGCAAGTCAGCGGGATCGGCTTGATGTCGCTTCATATCGCGATGTGGGTCATTCTCGGAAAACGAATCGGCTTTCGAGAACGTCAACTCGTCGTTCGAGATCAGAACCAGACGACGATGCAAGGGGTCGTCAAATACATTCGCGAAGTCATCTTGATCATCGTCTCGATTGAATTGATCGGGGCATTGATTCTCGGGCTGTACTATACGAAATACTTTCCGACACTCGGTGAAGCGATGCTCCAAGGACTGTTCGGATCGGTCAGTGCGACGACGAACGCTGGTTTTGACATCACGGGCGAATCGTTACTACCGTTTCGCGGTGATTTGTTCGTCGTCTTCATGCAAATCTTGTTACTGACACTTGGTGCAATTGGGTTTCCAGTACTCGTCGAAGTCCGGCGCTACATCTCGTACCGGGCGACACGTCAAGCGACACGTCAACCGTATCATTTTTCACTCTTTACGAAATTGACAGCGTCAACGTTCTTCATTCTCGTCCTATTCGGAACGGTAGCATTGCTGCTATTTGAATGGAACCAATCCTTCAAAGGTCTACCGATCGATGAGAAGCTTGTCGACGCCTTGTTCCAATCCGTCACGACCCGAAACGGGGGATTGACGACGGTCGACATCACGTCCTTCTCGCAGGCATCGATTTTCGTCTTGTCGCTCTTGATGTTCATCGGAGCGTCACCGTCTTCCGTTGGTGGGGGGATTCGAACGACGACGTTCGCTGTCGCCGTTTTGAGTGTCATCGCCTTCATCCGAGGCGAATACGGGATTAAAATCTTTGGTCGTGAGATCGGTCAGTCGGACATCTGGAAAGCATTCGTCGTCATTGTCGTCTCAACGGGTGTGACGATGGTCGGATTAATCGTCTTGTTACTTGTCGAAGACGCACCGTTCCTCGTGCTGTTTTTTGAAGCTTGTTCAGCGTTCGGAACGACCGGTCTATCGCTCGGCATCACGGATCAATTATCGGATATCGGAAAATGGACGTTGTCTGTGCTGATGTTCATTGGTCGAATCGGTGTCATCTCGTTCGTTCTTCTGTTGAAAGCGAACCAACCGAAACGTAACTACAATTATCCGAAGGAATCCGTCATTATCGGATAAGGAGGCTCTTTTATGAAACGTGCCTTTTGGATCAACTTTGCCTATATCTTTGCTGTGCCTGTCTTACCGTTTTTGGCGCTCGTCAATGGTCGAGCACTCTGTTCACCGGATTCACCGTTACTGGACGTCCCGGTACTCGGCTTCTTTTTAGCAGAACCGTGGGCGTTCGTGCCGGTATATGCCGTTTTTGCGTTGTTACTGGCGTCACTCTTGACGAAACGACGGACACGCGTCTAACCATCTCGCCCTGCGCGAGATGGTTTTTTGTTTTATACTGAATGTGGAATGAGAAAGAGAGGATGGGACGAACCGTGTTATTACCTTTTAATGAATGGCGACATGTCTTTAAACTAGATCCAGCAAAAACAATCGATGATGCTAGCCTACAGGCGATTGCGACGTCCGGAACGGATGCGATCCTCGTCGGTGGAACGGATGACATCACACTCGATGCGACGCTTGATCTCTTGATGCGCTTGCGACGGTATCCCGTTGCAGTGGCACTTGAGATTTCAGAACTCGAAGCCGCGACGATGGGATTCGATACGTATTTGACACCGACGGTCCTGAATGCCGGGACGTTAGAGTACGTCGTTGAAAAACAAGTCGAGGCGTTAGAACAAGTCGGTCATATGCTGGCGCACGCTGATCTTGTCGGGGAAGGGTATATCGTCCTGAATCCTGATGCGAAGGTCGCGCACGTGACACAAGCAAAACCGTTAACGTTAGATGAGACCGTCGCTTATGCGCAGTTAGCGGATAGTGTCTTCCGTCTACCGGTCGTGTATCTCGAATACAGCGGCGTTTACGGGGAAGCGGAACGAGTCGCAGCCGTTCGCGACGTCTTGAAGCAGGCACGCCTGTTTTACGGTGGTGGCATCGACTCTGAGGAGCGAGCGCGTGAGATGCTGCAGTATGCGGATACGATCGTCGTTGGAAACGTCATTTATGAGGATTTAAAAGCAGCGCTTGCGACAGTCGCGGCGACACGATAAAATATAGGAACAAAAGTTCGGAATATAAGAAATGAGGCTATTGATATGTTTAATTTGAGTGAACAGCTCGTCAGTGGACTAAACCCTGAGCAAGCGAGAGCAGTCAAACATACGGACGGTCCACTGCTAATCATGGCAGGAGCCGGTTCCGGGAAGACACGCGTCCTGACACATCGGGTCGCTTATTTGATGGCGGCTAAACAAGTCGCACCGTGGAACATCCTCGCGATTACCTTCACGAACAAGGCAGCGCGGGAAATGCGGGACCGGATTGGTCGGTTGGTCGGTGGCGTCGCGAACGATATTTGGGTCTCGACCTTCCACTCGATGTGTGTCCGGATGTTACGTCGTGACATCGATCAGCTTGGGTACGATCGTAACTTCACGATTCTTGATTCAAGTGATCAGCAATCGGCGATCAAGCTCGTCTTGAAGGAACAAAACTTGGATCCGAAAAAATGGGATCCACGTTCGATGCTGACGATCATCTCGTCACAGAAAAATGAATTACGCAGTGCTGAATTTTACGCTTCGATCGTGACGAGCCCGTATGAGAAGACCGTTGCTGAAATCTATAAAGGATACGAAGCGGTCTTACGCCGAAACAACGCGCTCGACTTTGATGATTTGATCGGAAAAACGACGGAATTGTTCAAGAAGAGTCCGGATGTCCTTGCCTACTATCAGAAGAAGTTCCGCTACATCCATGTCGATGAGTATCAAGATACGAACAAAGCCCAGTATGATCTCGTTAACCTGTTAGCATCGGGACATCAGAATCTCTGTGTCGTTGGGGACTCGGATCAGTCGATCTATCGCTGGCGTGGTGCTGATATCGCGAACATCCTCTCGTTCGAAGAGGACTATCCGAATGCCGCTGTCATCTTACTCGAGCAAAACTATCGTTCTTCGAAACGGATCTTGGAAGCGGCCAACCATGTCATCCAAAACAACTCGACCCGTAAAGACAAGAAACTTTGGACAGATAATGACGAAGGCGAGAAGCTGATCGTCCATACGGCAGAGAATGAGCGGGAAGAAGCCTTTTATATCGTCCAGGAAATTCGGAACTCGCTTCGTTACGGGATGAAACTGAACGATATCGCGATTCTGTACCGGACGAACGCACAATCGCGTGCGATTGAGGAAACGCTTCTTAAGTCGAACGTTCCTTACAAAATGATCGGCGGTACGAAGTTCTACGATCGTAAAGAAATCAAGGACGTGCTCGCTTATCTTCGTTTAATCTCGAATCCGGACGAAGATCTGTCCTTCGCACGGATTGTCAACGAACCAAAACGTGGCATCGGCGCAACAACGATTGATAAGCTGCGTGATTTCGCTGACTTACAAGGCGTTTCGCTGATGGAAGCAATCCGCGATATCGAATTGTCGAGTATCGCACCAAAGACAGCAGCGAAATTGACAGATTTCCGGACGATGATTCTCGGACTCAGTCAAATGCAAGAATTCATCAGCCTTTCGGAACTGGTCGAAGAAGTGCTCGAGAAATCGGGTTATCGTCAAGTACTGAAGGAAGATAAGACGCTTGAAGCGCAAAGTCGTCTCGAGAACATCAATGAGTTTATTACCGTTGCGCAAAACTTCGAGAAGGAGACCGCGAAAGCCGATCCGGAAGACCGGACGATCATCGCCTTCTTGACCGATTTGACACTCGTTGCCGATGTCGATTCACTCGACGAGACGGATCCGGAAGAACAAGTCACGTTGATGACGCTCCACTCAGCAAAAGGACTCGAGTTCCCAGTCGTCTTCTTGATTGGGATGGAGGAAGGCTTGTTCCCACATAGCCGCTCGCTTCAGGATGAAGACGAGATGGAAGAAGAACGTCGCCTCGCGTATGTCGGGATCACACGTGCTGAGAAACGCCTTTACTTGTCACATGCGCGGATGCGCTCGCTTTATGGTCGGACGAATGCGAACCAAGAATCACGGTTCCTAGCGGAGCTGCCGGAAGTCGTCATCGAGCGGACTGGTAAAAAAGCGAAGCCACTTCCATGGGAAGACCGCCCTGTTCCGCAAGGCAAAGCCGTCATCGGTCGCTCGATCAGCAAACCGACAGCGATGAAGACGTCAGGTGCGGAAACGCTCGGTTGGTCGGTCGGAGATAAGGCAGAGCACGGGAAATGGGGACTCGGTACAGTCGTCCAGACTCGTGGTGAAGGGGATAATCTTGAAATCGATATCGCATTCCCAGCAGTCGGAATCAAACGATTGCTCGCGAAATTCGCACCGATTAAAAAGGTATGACGGGAGGTCCACAGATGGACGCAAGCCAGCGTATAGATGAGATTCGTCAAACATTGAACCGATACAGCTACGAATACTACGTACTGGATCAACCAACGGTACCGGATGCGACGTACGATCAATTGCTTCGTGAACTGACGGAGTTAGAAACAGAGCATCCAGAACTGATCACACCGGATTCGCCGACGCAACGGGTCGGCGCAGCACCGCTCGAAGCGTTCGAGAAGGTGACGCATGATTTACCGATGCTGTCGCTCGGAAACGTCTTTGATGAGACAGAAATTCGCGAATGGGTTGCTCGGATTGAGCGGTCGCTCGGACGTTCGACGACGTATGTCGCCGAACTGAAATTCGATGGACTTGCCATCTCGCTGAAATACGAAGACGGTCGATTCGTTCGTGGGGCAACGCGTGGCGATGGAACAGTCGGTGAGAACATCACGCAGAACCTACGGACGATCAAAGCGTTACCGCTGCGTTTGCAGGCAGAAGAGACGGTCGAAGTCCGCGGTGAGGCTTACATGCCGAAACAATCGTTCGAACGCTTGAATGAAGATCGGGCTAGCCGAGAAGAGACATTGTTCGCAAATCCGCGTAACGTGGCAGCAGGTAGTCTGCGTCAGCTCGATTCCTCGATCACGGCGTCGCGCAATCTGTCGTTATTCGTGTATGGCGTCGGCGTCAATACGTTGACGGCCCGTTCACATAGCGAAGCAATGGCACAACTCGCTTCACTTGGGTTACCGACCAATCAACATATGCAGACGTGTGAGACGGTGGAAGAGATTCTTGCCTACATCGCACATTGGACGGAAGCACGCGCGAGCCTGCCATATGAGATCGACGGAATCGTCTTGAAAGTCGATCGGTATGATGATCAGGAAGAGCTCGGCTTCACAGCAAAAAGTCCTCGCTTCGCGACAGCCTATAAGTTCGCGGCGGAAGAAGTCATGACGACAGTCGAAGACGTTGATTTCAGTGTCGGTCGGACCGGGAAAGTCACACCGCGTGCCCGTTTTGCACCGGTTGTCGTTGCAGGATCGACAGTGACGTATGCGACACTGCACAACGCCGACTTCATCGCTGAAAAAGATATTCGCCTTCAGGACTCGGTCATCATTAAAAAAGCGGGCGATGTCATCCCGGCAGTCGTACAAGTTGTCACGGCAGAACGGACAGGGGAAGAGACACCAATCGTCTTCCCAACGCATTGTCCGGCTTGTCAGTCGGAACTTGTCCGTCTCGAAGGTGAAGTCGACATCCGCTGTGTCAGTCCGGAATGCCCAGCGCAATTGATGGAAGGCATCATTCACTTTGTTTCACGTCAGGCGATGAACATCGATGGTCTCGGTGAAAAAGTCGTCCGTCAATTGTATGACCATGAAGCGATCCGGACGATTGCCGATTTATATCGACTCGATCGTGAGGAGTTGTTGACGTTCGACCGGATGGGTGAGACGTCCGTTGATAAATTGCTTGCAGCGATCGAAGCCTCGAAACAGAACTCGGTCGAGCGTCTGTTGTTTGGTCTCGGAATCCGACTCGTTGGTCAAAAAGCGGCATATCTCTTAGCGGAACGTTTTGATTCGTTAGCGGGGATTGCAGCAGCGAGCTACGACGAAATCGTCGCGATTGACGGCATCGGTGGGAAAATCGCAGATTCAATCGTGAAGTACTTCGAACATCCGGAAGCACAGGCATTGATTCGTGATTTGGAACAACTTGGCGTCAATCAACGTTTCCTTGGTGAACGGGTTGATCAGACGAATGCACCACTCGGGGGCAAAACGATTGTCTTGACGGGAACGCTCGAGAGTTTAAAACGGTCAGAGGCCGGTAAACGACTCGAAGCACTTGGTGCCGATGTGACAGGAAGCGTCAGTAAAAAGACGGACGTACTTGTCGCAGGGGAAAAGGCGGGCTCTAAACTGACGAAAGCGGAATCGCTTGGTATCGAAATTTGGGATGAAGCGCGTCTGTTAGAAGAACTAGCTAAACACGAAGCGTGAGAAGAATAAATGAGAACGATCAAATAAAAAGGAAGGCGGAATTCCGCCTTCCTTTATTCATGTTCATCTTTCTCACGAAGCAATCGTCTCGCTCCGAATCAAAGTACCTTGTTTGATGAGACGATTCGTTGCCGTTTCCGGAGGATCACATGTGATTAATGTGATGGTTGGAGAAGCGACAGATTGGTCGAGGACGGACAATGTCGTCGGTGTGACAAGACGACTGGATGTGATGCGGTACGTATACCGATGCGTTTTTGTTGTGACGACGACGGTATCACCTTTTTTGACGTCAGGTAGACGATTGAAGTGAAGCCCTTCCGTGAAACTGCGGTGTCCGGCGAGCGCATAATTGCCTTTCCCGGGTGATCCGGTTTCTGGAATATGACCGATACTTCGGTCGAGGACTGCTGTCGTCGAGCCTTCTAAGATGACTTGCTCGAAATCAATGCTTGGAATCGAGAGCAGTCCAACACCTGATTTCGCGAGCGGTTGTTTAGTCTCTTTCGCATCGACAGTCTTTAGACTTTTCGTCCATTGTTCCTTTAAATTGGCTGCCTCTTGTTCACGCTGATAGTCACTGATGAAGGGCCAGGCAATAAGGGCGATGCCTGCCAGTAAAAAAAGCAGACCGATGAATTTACGACGTGTCATAAGAAAAAGTCCTTTCGGATACGCTAAGGCGTATCATCTTTTTTGAAAATCAGGGGAAAACTTGTCCTTCCCCGATGGAAAACGATTCTGTTATGATAAAGAGAACGATTTAAAAACATGGGGTGCAAATAGAGATGAACTATAAAACAGCAGTAGCGTTGACGTTATCGAGCACGTTATTTTTAGGTGCTTGTTCGTTCGACCTTTCGCCAAGTAGCGATACAAAAGAAGTCATTACTGAAAGTGAACAAGGTAAGGAAGTCCAGGCCGTCGTCAGTCCAGCCATTGATACGACAGATTCGTACTACCGGACGGTCTTGCCATTTCGTCCAAGCGTCGCACGTGGAATGACACAAAAACGTGTCAGTTCACGTCTTGAGCTCGATGAAATCGAGACGGGTTTAATGCGTCACTCGACACAGTTTTTTGATCCGGAAAAATACTATTACCAAGAAGGTCAGTTACTCGAAGCCGACCAAATCGCAAAATGGTTGTTGCGAAAAGGAAAAGCAGGCGATGGCGTCAGCGATCCTGAAGGTCTGAACCCAGCCTATACGTCTGGTAAGTCGTATAAAGAAAAAAACCAAAAGTCACCTATGATTCTATCGCATATCTTAGAGCAAGACTACATGCTTGAAGAAGATAAGAAGCTTGAACTCGGTGGTACGTCGATTGCGCTTGTCTTAAATAGTGAGTATGTATTCCAAGATGAAAACTATGGACCTACTTATACCGTTAAACTTGATGAAAAGAAAGTCGTTGCTGAAGGCAAGCGGATGGCGAACGATTTAGTCAAGAAGATGCGGAAGACGCAAGGGATGAAGACGACACCGATTCACGTCGCCCTCTATCTCCAGGAAAAAGAAGGGTCACCGGTTTCTGGTCACTATCTCTCGTCTGCCTTCATCGGTCGCGGGAATCAAATCAGTGCGAACGACTGGAAAAACTACAATGAGCGCTATTACTACTATCCGTCAGCACGCGCGACGAATGACGTGCGTGATGATGCAGCGAAGTTCGATTTATTTAAAGACCGTCTAGAAGACTACTTCCCGAACTACACCGGTATGATAGGGGAAGGCTTCTATCAAGAAGATGAACTGAAAAAGCTCGAGATGAAGATTCCCGTTCAATTTTACGGAAAAGCAGAACTCGTTGCATTCGTTCAGTACGTGACGTATCTGCTTGAGAATCGTTGGGAGTATAATCGAAACATTCCAACGACGATTACTGTGACGAACTTGAACGGGGATACGGAAGCGATGCTATTCCTCGATCCGGATACAAAGAAACCGATCGTCAAGATTCGCTGATTTCTCCATTCACTTTATGAAGCGACATTCCTCCAATGGACGGAATGTCGCTTTTTTTGTATAACGGACGCTGGAAGAGAGAAGCATATGAATCAGAAAGGAAGGGTATGGAAGAAGAATGGTATTTTGTTTCACTTTCCCATTTTTTAGATTTACGAAAGCCAGTAGGAGAGAGCATAATGAAAGAAGAACAGTTCTACACACAGGAACGACGCGGTAAGTGATGAATCGTCAGTTCTTTTAAGAAGAAGAGGATAAAGGAGAGATGTAGATGAAAGGCGGTATCTATTCACAAATCGGTGCAGTTCGAGAGGAACTACCATCGTCCTCACGAAAAGTCGCAGACTATGTCTTGACGCATATGAACCAAATTGCGCGGATGACGATCCACCAACTTGCAGAGGAATCAGATACAAGTGCCGCTGCAGTCGTCCGCTTCTGTCGCGCGCTTGGACTAAAAGGATACCCGGAGTTGCGAATGCGCATTTCTGCCGATACAGCACGGACGGATTTAAAAGGGTATCACGATATCGAAAAAGATGAACGTCCCGTCGACTTGATTGAAAAAACGCTTAGTAACAGCATTCAAGCGTTACAGGATACTGCGAAACAGTTGAATGATGAACGGATTGCGGATGCGATTGATGTGATTGATCAAGCACGCGCGATTTATTTTTACGGGATTGGAGCATCACATGTCGTAGCTGAAGACGCTGCTCAAAAATGGACGCGTGTCGGGAAACTGGCGATTCAAGAAACGGACCAGCACTTACTTGCGACAATCTTAGCGAACGCACGCCCAGAAGATGTCTTTTTTGCGATTTCCTACAGCGGAGAAACGGAAGAGGTCGTCGAATTGATCCGTTTGGCGAAAATCCAAGGACTAAAGGTCATCAGTCTGACACGTTTCGGGGACAACCGCATCAGCCAACTCGCGGATATCGCGCTTTGGACATCACGCGCACCGGAAGCGCCGCTTCGTAGTGCGGCACTCAGTTCGCGTCTCGCCCAACTATTTGCGATCGATGTCTTGTTCTTATCGTATGCTGCGGGACATTATGAAGACACACTCGAACGTCTCCAATACACACGAGAAAGCGTTAAGACATTGCATCAAAAGAAATAAGGGGGATACATATATGTCAGAACGAACTGCCGGACTAGACGCGTTGTATCCAGAAATGGTCGAGCGCCGTCGCTATTTACATCAACATCCAGAGTTGTCGTTTCACGAAGTCGAGACCCCGCGTTACATCGCGCAACATTTAAAAGCGCTTGGAATCGAAGTCAGGACCGGAGTCGGCGGACGTGGTGTCGTCGGGTATATTCGTGGAGGAAAACCGGGGAAGACCGTCGCGTTACGCGCCGACTTTGATGCCTTGCCGATTGCTGACGCCAAAGAGGTCGCGTATCGGTCGACAGTTCCGGGTGTGATGCATGCATGCGGCCACGATGGTCATACGGCGACGTTGCTGGCCGTCGCAGAGACGCTCATACAACAGCGGGAATCGTTACCAGGGAATGTCGTCTTGATTCATCAACATGCGGAAGAAGTTGTTCCGGGTGGTGCACGCGATATGATTGCGGACGGTTGTCTCGAAGGAGTCGATGTCATCTTCGGAACGCATCTTTGGTCAACGATTGATCTAGGACGCGTCGGTGTTCGGACTGGTCCGATCATGGCAGCGGCTGATAAGTTCGAGCTGACCTTATATGGAAAAGGCGGACACGGTGCGAAACCACATGAGACGATTGATGCTGTCTTACTCGGGGCAACGATCGTTAAGGAATTGCAATCGATCGTCAGTCGTCAACTCAATCCACTGGAGCCGGCAGTCGTGACTGTCGGAACATTACATGCGGGGAATACGTTTAATGTCATCGCGGATCAAGCGACGTTGACAGGAACGGTCCGGACGTTTGATGAAGCGGCAGCGGACGATATCATCGAGCGGATGGAGCGAACGATCAAAGGAATCTGTGAAGCAGTCGGAGCAACGTATCACTTTACATACGAAAAAGGCTATCCGGCTGTCATCAACCATGCTGCACCCACCGCATTGATTGAATCTGTCGCACGAGAAGTTCTAGGAGACGAGCATGTATTTGAGATTGAACCGACGATGGGTGGCGAGGATTTTGCTTATTATCTGCAACACGTACCTGGCGCGTTCTTCTTTACAGGAGCGGGAGATGCTTCGTATCCACCGCATCATCATCCGCAGTTTGATTTTAAGGAGCCGGCGATGCTCGATGCAGCACGTATTCTAGTTGAAGCAACGTGGCGGTATTTAGAACAAGCTATTGAAGCATAAAAAAATCGCTCGTCGTGACTCCGAAAAGGAATCAGGGCGAGCGATTGTTGTCTTCTTAATCTAAAATTTCTTGAACACGACCGACTTGTCCGTCTTCTAAACGCACTTTGATCCCGTGCGGATGTTGCGGCGATTTCGTGAGAAGGTCTTTAACGATTCCTTCTGTTCGTTTACCAGTTCGTTGATCTTGCTTCAGCACGATGCTGACTTTTAGACCAGGCGTAATATTTTTACGTGTTTTACCATCCATCTGTAAATCCTCCAATCGTTCATTTCCTGTTTGGCTATCAGTATAACATGGTTCAGTCAGTGAAACTTGTTTGTCGCAAGGACGTAAAGTGAAAAGAGAACAGAATGTCAGAAAAAAGTTTGACTATATTTGACCAATTAGAAGACGACTTTTATAATTAAGGTAATGAAGTATAGGAAAAGGAAGTGAATTCGAATGGCAAAAGACTACTATCAAACACTCGGTGTCACGAAGGATGCATCGAATCAAGATATTAAGCGCGCGTACCGCAAATTGGCGAAGCAGTATCACCCAGACGTCAATAAAGAGGCGAGTGCGGACCAGCGTTTCAAGGATATCCAAGAAGCGTTCGATGTGCTTGGGGATGAGGAAAAACGAGCGAAGTACGATCGATATGGCAGTAACTTCGATCAGATGGCAGGTGCTGGAGCTGGTGGCGCTGGAGATTATGAAGATTTGTTCCGACAGTTCGGAGGTGGTGGACGGACACGACCTGGACAATCGTTCGGATTTGAAGATATGTTCGGTTCGTTCTTTAGTCAAGAAGAGGCGTCGACCGATGAAGAGCTTGAATTGACGGTACCGCTCGGACACCTCAGTACGAACGAAAAAGTCACGGTGCGTCTCGCGACCGGATCAATTCAATTGACGCTACCGAAAGACGTCTATGACGGTAAAAAAGTCCGCTTACGTGGAAAAAGTTCGATGCGTAACCGACAAGGTGTCGCGGGAGATGTTTACGTGACGATTCATCTGAAGGATGATGATCAGTTCCGACGCGTCGACCAGGACGTCATCTCCACCGTCCGTGTTCATCCGACGACGCTTGTGCTCGGAGGCGAAGTCGTCGCGGATACGCTTGAAGGGAAACGAATCAAACTGAAAGTCAAACCGGGCACGAAACCAGGAGCACGACTCCGGATTCCGAATCGTGGTCTCAGTCAAGCGAATGGCCATCGGGGAGCGTTACTTGTCCAACTTGAAGTCAAGTTACCTGAGATGGACCGTGCCTTTTATGAAGAGTGGGAACGTCAACTTGCAGTGAAGGAGTGATCAAGGATGGATTTTGAACGTTTAACGGATCGGGCACACGAGGGAATTGTCTCTGCCCAAGCGATCGCGAAACAACGTCGTCATAGTGAAATCACAGAGTGGCATTTGTTACTTGCCTTACTTGCGCAAGAAGAGGGAATTGCACGGGTCATTTTTGAAAAGCTGAATCAACGGATTGAGACATTGAATGGAGCGATTGACGAGGCAATTAGTAAACTTCCGGCCTTGTCACAGGCGACGACGCCTCGGATCGGTGGCTCGTTGCTGAACGTATTAACGGAAGCAGAGACGGAAGCGCGTCTCATGCAGGATGACTACGTCTCCGTCGAACACTTATTGTTGGCATTGATCAAACAATCAAGTCCAGCAGCTCAATATTTACGTCGTCAAGGCATTACGGAAGAGACACTCCGGGAAGCAATCGTCAGTATGCGAGGCAATCGGAAGGTCACGACGAAAAATCCTGAAGAGACGTTCGATGTACTAAAAAAATATGGACGTGATCTTGTAGCGGATTTCCGGTCTGGGAAAACGGACCCGGTCATCGGTCGTGATGATGAGATTCGACGTGTCATCCGGATTTTGAGTCGGAAGACAAAAAATAATCCCGTCTTGATCGGAGAACCCGGCGTCGGGAAAACGGCAATCGTTGAAGGACTCGCGCAACGGATCGTCCGTGGGGATGTACCAGAGAGTCTGAAGAACAAGCAGTTGTTCAGTTTAGATATGAGTGCGCTCGTCGCTGGTGCGAAATATCGGGGTGAGTTCGAAGAGCGCCTGCAGGCGGTCTTGAATGAAGTCAAGGAAGCCGAAGGTCAGATTCTCTTATTCATCGATGAGTTGCATACGATCGTTGGTGCCGGGAAGACAGACGGTGCAATGGATGCCGGAAACATGCTCAAGCCGATGCTTGCGCGAGGAGAACTGCACTGTATCGGGGCGACGACGCTTGACGAGTACCGGAAGTATATCGAGAAAGATCCAGCGCTCGAACGTCGCTTCCAACAAGTCCTTGTCGCGGAACCGGATGTCGAGGATACGATTTCCATTCTGCGTGGATTAAAAGAACGATTCGAGATTCACCACGGTGTACGGATTCATGATAATGCGCTCGTTGCGGCGGCGATGTTATCCGATCGGTATATTACGGATCGGTTCATGCCGGATAAGGCGATCGATCTCGTTGATGAAGCATGTGCAATGATTCGGACCGATATGGAGTCGATGCCAGCTGAACTCGATTCACTCGTTCGTCGGGTCATGCAGCTCGAAATCGAGGAAGCGGCATTAAAGAAAGAAACGGATGAAGCATCTCGGAAACGACTTGCCGTCTTACAGCAAGAGCTCAGCTCTGTTCGAGAAGACGAGAGTGCGTTGCGGACGCGATGGGAACGGGAAAAAGAGAGTTCGCAAAGTGTCCAGCAGTTACGTGCGGATCTTGAGAAGGCAAAACTGGCGTTACAAGAAGCGGAAGGGCGCTATGATTTGAACCGAGCATCGGAAATCAAGTACGGTCAAATTCCGGATCTTGAGGCACGTCTGAAAGTTGCGGAAGAGTCATCTGAACACGTCTCACACGAACTCGTTCGAGAAGCGGTGACGGAAGAAGAGATATCCGATATCGTTTCGAAATGGACCGGCATTCCGGTGACACGGCTTGCGCAGGGTGAACGCGAAAAATTACTCTATCTCGAGGATACACTCCATGAGCGCGTCTTCGGTCAAGACGAAGCAGTCCGTCTCGTCGCGGACGCTGTCATTCGAGCGCGCGCAGGCATCAAGGATCCGAACCGCCCAATCGGCTCGTTCTTATTCCTCGGTCCGACAGGAGTCGGGAAGACAGAACTTGCAAAAGCTTTAGCGGCAGCGATGTTCGATAGTGAAGATCATATCGTCCGCATCGATATGTCGGAGTATATGGAAAAACACAATGTCTCCCGTCTTGTTGGTGCGCCTCCGGGATATGTCGGTTATGAAGAAGGCGGTCAATTGACGGAAGCCGTCCGACGGAGCCCGTATTCGGTGCTGTTGTTCGATGAGATCGAAAAAGCGCACGGGGACGTCTTTAATATTTTGCTTCAGTTGCTCGACGATGGTCGATTAACAGACGCACAAGGACGTGTCGTCGACTTCAAGAACACGATCGTCATCATGACGTCAAACATCGGGGCACCGATCCTGCTTGAAGCCGCTAAAGATGGTGTCATCGATGCAGCGGAAGAGGAAGCCGTTCGCCAAGAACTGAAACGTCACTTCCGACCGGAGTTCTTGAATCGGATTGATGATACGATTTTATTCCATCCACTCCACCGGACGGAAATCGAACGAATCATTGACAAAGCGGTCGAGAAAATGAGCTCACGTTTATCTGGACGCGGCATTACGATTGATGTCACGAATGCTGCGAAGACGTTGATTTTCGAAGAAGCATTTGAACCACAATACGGCGCCCGTCCAATCAATCGTTATATGCAACGAACGATTGAGACGAAACTTGCCCGTGCCTTAATCAGTGGGGCGATTCAAGATGGTGCTCGGATTTCGATTGACGTAGAAGACGGTGAACTCGTCGTCCACGGATGAAGCAGATGCTAGAAAAAGGAGTCGACTCGGCTGAAACGAGTCGACTCCTTTTAGCGTTTACGGAAGAACCATATCCGTATCCGTTAGATGCGTGATAAGCTAGAAAAAAAAGAGAAAGAGGGAACGCCATGAATGTTACACAAGCCCAACTCGAGGAGTTGATTGAAGAATGCCGTCCGTATACGGTGCTTGGACAAGTCGCCAGTTACATCCCAGAACTTGCGAAGGTTGATCCGACACAACTCGGAATCGCCGTCTGTAATGCCGACGGGACGTTCGTTTCGGCAGGTGATGCGGATACGATGTTTACACTACAGAGTGTATCGAAGATCATCACGCTCGCATTCGTCCTCGAGACATTCGGAGAAGACTATGTCTTTTCAAAAGTCGGGATGGAACCGACGGGCGATGCGTTCAATTCGATCGCAAAACTTGAAGAGACGATTCCAACAAAACCGCTTAATCCAATGATCAATGCAGGAGCACTAGCCGTGACGAGCATGTTACCGGGAACAGATGCTGCCGATAAATTACTTCAATTGCGTCAATTCATCGCAAAACTATTGGATATTGAAGTAGAAATGGTAAAATATGACGCAGATGTTGCTGAATCAGAATTCGAAACGACGGATTTAAACCGTGCATTGTTGTACTTCATGCGCTATCACGGTGTCATCGAAGGAAATGTCGAAGAGATCATCGACGTCTACACGAAGCAGTGTGCGATTTTGACGAACTGTAAAGGACTTGCCATGATGGGAAAAATTTTGAGTACATCTGGAAAAACACCATCAGGACGCCAAGTCATTTCACGTCGGAACGCACGAATCATTCGAGCGATCATGACGACGTGTGGCATGTACGATGCATCTGGAGAATTTTCGGTCCAAGTCGGGCTACCAGGAAAAAGTGGTGTTTCCGGTGCAGTCGTTGCTTGTGGTCGAAGTGATTTCGATATGGCTGATCTCGGAATCGGTGTCTTTGGACCATCGCTTGACGCAAAAGGGAATTCGATTGCCGGAACAAAGATGCTGGAATTACTCGTTCAACGTCATCCATGAGCGATTTCAATCTGATCAAGCGCAGAACGTAGTTCGTCCTCTAAACGCTTGATCTGACGTAAACGCTCTTCTTGATAAGCAGATGGAACCTCGAAAGAGCGCCATCTTTCTAATCGCTGATACGTATCATTGATGTGTCCGAGTCGTGTCTGGGTTGTCTTTAGGCGATCAACAGCAGACTTCGGTTGATGCGTGTAGGGACGAAGGTACTCGACCGTATAACGGTATGCTTTTGTAGCAAGCCGTAATTCATGCATCCGTTCGACACGCTTCGTTCCATCCTTTCGTTGCACTTTTTCAAATTGTTCACGTTTTTTTTCATAGCGTTTCTCGGCGGCGTGAATCAGCTCTTTTTCTGACATCCGCTTGAGGCGCTTTGTCATCGGACCGGCTAAAAAGCGACGAACGGATCGATCCAGTTCATTTGAGATCAAGAGGTGCATCGTCTCGATTAAAGTCGAACGTTTCCCTTGAAGTTGCAGAGCGACATGGTTCGCGAACAACTGATCGATTTCTGTTTTGTTTGAGGTTGCTTCGAGTTGTACGTCGAGGTCACGGACTTCGCCGAAAGCATGCATCAGTCGCTTCCAAATCAAATAAACGGGTTCCTCCGTTAAATCGACCAATCGGGCGAATGTGATCAGTTTCCGTAACCGAATCCGCGCTTGATGGACATCTTCCGGATTTTCAAACGTTTGAGCCTCTTTGGCATAATGATTGAAGGTAGACCATGTCTCAAGCAGTTCGAAAGTCAGCTTTTCAGTATCTCGATGGTTCATGAGATGAATCCCTCCTCGGATTATTTTCGTAAGAGTTCAAGAGTGCTAGGTTTTAAAATTAAGGAGGACTCCTCCTGAAATGTGGTGGAAACATGTTAGAAACAGTTACGTTCTCAGGAAAGATGAAGCAATTCATGAAAATTTTCTTTCCCATCCTCGTAACGCAAGTCGCGTTTTACTTAATTAGTTTTTTCGATACGGTCATGGCCGGTCGATACGGCTCTGCTGATTTAGCAGGAGTCGGTGTCGGAGCAAGTCTCTGGGCACCCGTTTACACAGGACTGACCGGTATTCTACTTGCCGTCGCACCGCTCGTTTCCCAAGCGATGGGAGCGAAACGCGAGCGGGAAGTCAAACGGATTGTCATGCAGGCGTTGTACGTTGCTGTCGTGATCATTGGTTTGACCGTAGTCATCGGACTTATTGCTGTCAATCCGATTCTCGAACGGATGGAGTTATCAGCAGAGGCGCGTGAAGTCGCGCGAAATTATCTCGTGATGTTAGCACTTGGGATCGTACCGATGTTCGTTTTCTTCGTTTTACGAACACTCGTCGATTCATTAGGTAAATCAAATATCACGATGGTCTTACTACTAATCTCTTTACCCATTAACGTCCTTTTCAATTATCTATTCATCTTCGGAAACTTCGGTTTTCCGGAACTTGGTGGAGTGGGCGCGGGAGTTGCGACTGCCATCACCTACTGGATTCTCTGTCTAGCGATCATCGCTGTCGTCTTCAAAGGAGAATTATTTCAACGCCTTGGGATTCTGCGGCGCTTTTACCGTCCAGATATGAAGCGAATCAAGGAATTGATTCTACTCGGTGCTCCGATTGGTCTAGCGATTTTTTCTGAAGTCAGTATTTTCTCGGCGGTCACGTTGCTGCTCGGAGCGTACGGCGATGTCATCATCGGTGCCTATCAAGCGGCCATCAACTTCGCTTCGTTCGTCTATATGATCCCATTATCTGCTGCGTCCGCTTTGACGATCACAGTCGGTTTTGAGGTCGGTGCCAAACGAATCAAGGACGCTGTCCAGTACGTCGTCATTGGATTGACGATGTGTGTTGCCGTCTCCTTGTTCTCCGGGATCTTGTTGTACTTAAAGAATGAAGAACTTGCCGCTTTATATAGTCGTGATCCTCAAGTCATCGAAGCAGCCGCACACTTCATGATTTTAGCGATTTTCTTTCAACTGTCGGATGCAGTTGCTGCACCGACGCAAGGTGCATTACGTGGATTCAAGGATGTCAACGTCACCTTCTTGTTGACGATTGCTGCCTACTGGGTCATTGGACTACCATTAGGTTTTTATCTCGAACGCTATACGACACTCGGACCAGATGGTTACTGGTGGGGATTGATCATCGGTCTTGCGGTCGGAGCAACGCTACTGCTTGTTCGTCTTATGCATTTAATCCGTAAATCAAGGAGGCTGGCAGCTTGAAATTCTCAAAACAACGCATCATGACGATTGCGAAGATCATCTTGCCGATCGTCTTGATTGGATTCATTTTTTATCAAGGACAAAACGAATTGCGTAGTTTGTCGCTACAAGAGTCGATTCAAGCGATTCGTCAAGTCCCATCTTGGCAATTCATCCTGTTGATTCTCGCAGGTCTTGCGGCAGTCTCGACGATGTTCTTTTATGATTTCTTCTTATTACGTTCATTGAAGGCGAAAGCACCAATCGGTCTGATTTTTCGAGCATCCTGGATTGCGAACTCCTTTAACGGCATCATCGGATTCGGTGGTCTCGCTGGGATGGCGATCCGATCCGCTCTTTATCGACCATTCGTTGAAGGCGGTCGTTTGTTGAAGGCGATCGGCTGGATGGCACCGACGTTGATCAGTGGATTGTCCATCTTATCTGCCTTATCGCTTCTACACGTTTTTCCGGCGTTCGAAGTACTCGATTTAAAAAAATGGCTGTGGCCCGTCATCATTGGTGTCGCATTCTTCTTCCCACTCTATCTGCTGTTCTCGTTTCGACGAGGCAATAGTAGCATCCATCCGAAATCGATTGCGTTATATTCACTCGTCTCACTCGCAGAATGGTTCAGTGCTGGCGTTGTCGTCTATCTGATCTTGGCAGCGCTCGGAACGGATGTCAGTTTCTCAAAAGTCATCGGTGTTTTCATCATCGCTGCGACAGACGGTTTGATCTCGATGGTACCGGGTGGGTTTGGTTCGTTTGACTTAGTGTTTTTGATCGGCATGCAGCGTGCCGGTGTCGAGGAAGGCATCGTTTTGACAGGATTATTGATCTACCGTCTTGTCTACTACTTGATTCCGTTCCTGATCGGTGTCATTTTCTCAGCTCGGGAGTTCAGCGGTCCGGTCGTCAAGATGATCGAAGACAAACCGATCGTTGGTCCATCGATGGAGGTCGGGGGCGTCATTTGGCGCTTACAACTGCGATTCCTCAGTAAAATTCGTCATTTCACACTCGCATTGATCACACTCGTTGCCGGGATCACGATCTGGGGATTGGCGATTTTACCACCTGTCTCGACGCAATATGAATATTTGGAATCGAAATTACCGCATGAAGCGCTGTTACTCGCGAATAGTTTCTTCTTGATGGGCGGCTTATTGTTCGTCCTCTTATCGACAGCACTGTATCGTCGAACAAAACGGTCGTTATATATGATGTACGGGGCATCTTTTTTCGCGTTGATTGGAATGGCACTTCGTGGTTTTAACTTGATTTCCTTCCTTGCCGTCATCATCGTCCTCGTCTTGCTACTGATGTCGCGAAAAGCATTTCACCGAGAACGAACGCTCATTACGACGACACGGTTCATCCGGGTTGCCTTCGCTGGTCTATTGTACATTGGAGGATTCGTCTTTTTTGGATACGCCTTCTATACACTCGGATCAGCAGACGGAACAAAAGTGTATCCGGCACATGAAATTTTCATGTTTGCAGCGAGTGCCTCTATCTTTGCGCTCGTGTATGTTCTCGTCTTCATCCGCTTATTCAATACATTCAATCAACCGGTTCTCGGTGAGCGATTCGATGCTGAAAAGATCGAGTTGGTGTTGCGTGAGCAGGGTGGGAATTATTTAAGCCATCTCGCATTTCTAGGTGATAAACGTTTCTTCTTCTCCGAAACAGGACGTTCATTCATCCAGTTCAGTCAGACCGGCAATCGGATCATGGTCCTTGGCGACCCCAGTGGAGATCCGAAGGAACATTCACAAGTCATCGCGTCTTTCTTGCGTCGCGTCGAAGATCTTGGATATATTCCGAACATCTATCAAATTCAAGCGCAAAATATGTCTCTCTATCATGATTTTGGCTTCAACTTCTTCAAACTTGGTGAAGAAGCGATCGTTGATATTCCATCTTTCACTGTATCAGGAAAAAACGAGCTGGACTTCGGTCAATTAAAAATCGCTTTGAACGAGAGGGCATGACGTTCGAAGTAGTCGAGCCACCTATTTCAGGAACTCTATTAGCAGAACTACAAGAGGTCTCCGACGAATGGTTAGGCGGTAAGTCCGAGAAAGGCTTTTCGCTCGGTTACTTCCACGAACCTTATTTAAATCGAGCGCCGATTGGCATCATGCGTGAAGCGGAAGGACGATTGATCGGGTTCATGACATTCATGCCTGCTTACCAAGAAGGGGTCCTATCGATTGACTTGATGCGTTTTCGACCAGATGGACCGAATGGAATCATGGATGCGATGTTCATCCGACTATTCGAGTATGCGAAAGATGAAGGCTACCACACGTTCAACATGGGAATGGCTCCGCTTTCGTCTGTCGGAGAGGACGAGACGTCCTTCTGGCAAGAACGTGTGGCAGCGGATGTCTTCAATAATATTCGCTACATGTATAGTTTCACCGGTCTACGACGATACAAAGAAAAGTACGATCCAAAATGGGAAGGACGATATCTTGCTTACCGAAAGCGTCAATCGTTACCGATGGCAATCTTAAAAGCAACGCGTCTGATTTCTCGAAAGAAAGACCGGATTTTATTACCATGATCGACTGACGCATGAAGTCGGCAATCGACGGGTATACAAAGGGCGACCCTATATCTACGGATATGCGGGATCGTCCTTTTATAATTTCGTTTAAATGTACAAAGGTCTATACAACTAGAATTAATCGCGTTATACTAGATACGGAAGCAAGTCATGGAACGGATAGAGAAAGGAAGATGCCAGATGACAGTGATCATCAATGCTCGGATTTACACGGGAGAGCAGACGATTGAAGACGGCTTCATTCGTTTTGACCGAACAATCGAGGCGATTGGACCCATGTCGAAATTCGAGGAAATCGCAGGAGAAGAGATGATCGATGCGCAGCATCAATCACTCATTCCGGGAATGATCGATGTGCATATTCATGGGGGATATGATGTCGATGTCATGGATGGAGATGTCGAGAGGTTGCGTCATTTCAGCCGACAGATGTTACAAGAAGGTGTGACATCATTTTTAGCGACGACGATTACTCAGGACTGGGGAAATATCACACGCGCGCTTGAGACGGTCCGAGAGGTCGTAGCGCAAGACGATACAACGATCGTCGGCGTTCATCTTGAAGGACCATTCATCAATCCGGATTATGCGGGTGCACAGCCTCACGAACATATCGTCGAACCGGATGTCGAGCAGTTCTTGAAATGGCAAAAAGCAGCAGGGAACACGATCAAGCTCGTCACATACGCTCCGGAACGCCCGGGAGCACGGGCGTTCGAAGAAGCGGTGCGCTTGACGGGTGCGATTCCGTCAGCCGGACATACAGACGCGACGTATGCCCAAAACCAAGCCGGTCACGTCACGCATGGTACCCACCTCTACAATCAAATGCGGGCACTTCATCACCGGGAACCAGGCACGGTCGGATATTGCCTCCTGACACCAGACGTCTATGCGGAGATCATTCCGGATGGGATTCACAGTGCGCCAGAAATGGTCGACTTCGCCTACCGAATGAAAGGCGCAGATCGACTGATCGTCATCACGGATGCGATGCGTGCAAAAGGATTAGCTGATGGTGAATATGAGTTAGGTGGTCAGGCTGTATTCGTTCGAGACGGTGCGGCACGTCTTGAAAACGGTAGCTTAGCTGGAAGTGTCTTAACGATGGACACCGCCTTACGGAATATCATCGCCTATACAGGCTGTTCGCTCGAAGAAGCGGTCCGCATGACATCGGTCAATGCGGCCAAAGAACTTCAATTGACTCAAAAGGGAAGCCTCTCGGTCGGCAAGGATGCGGACATCGTCCTGCTCGACGAAGCGCTACACATTCAAGAAACGATTCATCGTGGTACGCGACACCGGATCACGAACGGAAAGGAGTCTACCTCATGAAATGGATGATCGTAGAAAAAGGAGAAGAATTAGCACAGGTGGCCTATCAATTTTTGAAACAGGAAATTGAGCGTCACCCGGAAGGTTTGACGGTAGGACTGGCAACGGGAAGTTCACCGGTCGGCGTCTATGAAGAATGGCGGAAGGATTCGCTCGATTGTCGACATGTGACGACGGTTAATCTAGACGAATATGTCGGTCTCAGCCCAGAGCATCTACAAAGTTATCATACGTTCATGCAAGAGCATCTATTCAAAGATGTCGCGTTTAAGGAATCATTCGTTCCAATCGGGGACACAGAAGATCCCGTGCGCGAAAGTGAACGATATGAAGCGCTCGTCCGCAATCGAGGAATCGACATTCAATTACTTGGAATCGGAGCGAATGGACACATCGCCTTCAATGAACCAGGTACACCGTTCGATGCTAAGACACACGTAACGGAATTGACAGAGTCGACACGAGAAGCGAACCAACGATTCTTTGATCGATTAGAAGAAGTACCGACGAAGGCGATCACGATGGGAATCGGTACGATCATGGAAGCGAAGAAAATCCTTCTCGTTGCTTCTAGTGAACGAAAGGCAGAAGCGGTTCGCGACATGATGGAAGGTGTCGCAACAACGGATTGTCCAGCGACTGTACTCAAGCGTCATGCTGATGTCATGGTGATCTTGGACGAAGAAGCTGCATCTTTATTGTCAGATGACGCTAAACGTACAGGACGAGCGGCTTATCTGAATTTCATGAAAGTATGACGATGGAAGAGCGATGAATCAAAAGGGATAGAGACAATCATTGGATTGACTCTATTCCTTTTTTTGATTCTGTTGAGCCTAGTCTCAAGCGATTTTTTATTTTGATAGAAAGGCATCAACAGGACATATACCAAGATCATTCAATCTCATGATACAGCGCACTAAGGGTCCATGATTTTTTCAGTGCAACGATTCCATACGATTTCTTTAATCGAAACGTAAATTGACATTTCATTAAATGTACGGATAATGGAGATTAGCGAACTTTACGGAAAATTTACATGAAAATGAGGGTTTACATGATGGAAACGCGATCCGCACGAAAGAGACAGCCAAGTGCTGGCAAGATGTTCATGAAAGTCATCGCTGCACTCGTCCTGCTTGTCACAATCATCGGTTCTGGATATGCTGGAGCTGTTTTTATTAAAACGCAAGAAACATTGGCAAAGACGCAGATTAACATTCCCGGCTCGAAGGTGAGCTCTAAATATGATGATGTTCCGTCTGAATCGTTCTTGATTCTTGGGACGGATGAAACGAAAAAAAGTAAAGAACGAAATGAACCGGCGCGATCAGATGTCATGATCGTCGGAATCTTAAATAAAAAAACGGAACAATTAGTGTTGACGAGTATTCCGCGTGATTCACTCGTGAACATCGATTATTCGAAATACGATGTACCTTATGGTAAGACAGGTGTTGAGCAAGATAAAATCACCCATGCCCATTACTTCGGTTCGATGGATAAATCGAATTCCTATAATGGGATTAAATTAGCGCGTGAAACGACAGAAAACCTGCTCGGTATTCAAATCGATCACGTCGTTAAAGTTAATTTCCAAGGATTCGTTCAATTGATCGATGCATTGGATGGCGTAGACATCGATGTACGATATGCGTTCAAAGAGCAAGATTCAAAACGTAAAGCCGGTACTGTCACTGTTGATAAAGGTATGCAACATTTAACAGGAGAGCAAGCACTTGCTTACGTCCGGAACCGTCATGATGATCCGCTCGGTGATATCGGACGCGGTCAAAAACAGATGCAAGTCATTCAAGCGGTCGCCAAAGAAGCGGCAAGTTTCCGTTCCCTCAGTGCATACCGTGATATTTTGGATGCTGTCGGTGATAACGTCGAAACGAATTTAGGTCCGAACGATTATACACGCTTAGCAGATTTCACAGCAGCGTTACGTAACACGACGGAGTACCAACTCGCTGGAGAAGGTTATATTGGTATCAGCGGGAAATGGGAGTATCACCTCGATCCGAATCAATTGGAGCAAGTGAAAAGTAACTTAGCAAAAGCGATGCAAGGTCAAGAAGTCGAACCGATCAAGGAAGAGACAGACCCGGCACAAAGCACGACAGAAGAACCAGTGACGGAAACAGAAGCCGTTCCTGCTCAATAATATACGCTAAAAATCCCCTTGTATCATCGTCACTATACGACGATACAAGGGGATTTTTAGCGTTGTCGTTCCATTTCGACGGTGAAGGTATAGCGGTCTCCTCGGTAAGCGGAGATGACATATTCAAACGGTTGCTCCGTTGTAAGATACGTCAGTTGCTCGACAGATAAGACAGGCGAAGCGGTCGATAGACCAAGATGGCCCGCCTCTTCCTTCGTTGCCAGGCGTGATTCGAACGTTTGACTCGCACGCCCAAGATTTAATCCACTCGCTTCTGCAAATGCATAGAGCGATGCGGTCGCGACGTCTTGATCGAGTCCAGGTAAGAGCTGTTCCGGGATATAGACGGTCTCAAGGGCAAGCGCTTGCTCATCAGCAATTCGTAAACGTTTCAGTTCATACACCGATGCCCCTTCGCGAATCCGTAGCTTATTGGCAATCGTCATCGAGGCGTCGATGATTTGATAGGAAAGTAGCGCACTCGTCGGTTCTAAACCTAAGTGCTCCATCTCTTCCGAGAAACTCGTCAATCCAGACAGTTGCATGACGATTTTTTTATTCGCGACGAATGTTCCACGTCCTTTTTGACGAATCAAGTAACCGGCGTTGACCAAGTTTGAAATGGCTTGTCGGACCGTCATTCGGCTGATTTGGTGCGCTTCGGCAAATTCGCGCTCGGACGGGATCAGATCGCCAGGTTGAAGAACACCGCTTTCGATTTGTTGTTTTAAGGCAGCTTCGATTTGATAGTAGATGGGGAGTGGTGAATTTTTATTGATATGCTGAATCACGGCATTTCGTCCCTTCGCGATCGGTAGTCTTTCGTCTAGTGTACTAGGAAAAAGGCAAGCCGACAAACGATTCTGGATGAAATATGGCATAATACAGAGTGAAACTGACAGAGAAAGGTGGTCGAGGCATGCGCCCCGAACAAATAGAATCCGATGTCCGAACCTTTCAGACATCCATTCGTGCAACAAAACAAATAGATGGCTATTGGGTTGCTTTAGAGAAAAGTTACTTCTATCCGGAGAGCGGTGGACAGCCGGCGGATCGTGGAACATTGAACGACCAACCGGTCCTTGACGTTCAAATCGAAGACGGTGTCGTCTGGCACCAACTGGCGACGCCGCTCATAGGTGACGTCACCGGTATCGTAGATGACGCAGTCCGGGTCGATCATGCGGCGCAGCATACGGCACAACATGTCATCTCTGCAATCCTACAAGATGAATCAAATATCAAGACACTCAGTTTTCGGACGGGAAGTGAGGTCTCGACGCTTGATATCGAGACATCTGAATGGACAACTATGCAACAAGAACAGCTGGATCGACGATTACGACATGTGATTGAACAAGGATTACCGATCACGGCGACAGAGTATGACGAGGCGGAAGCGCTACGCTTACCATTACGAAAAACACCACAAGTTGAAGGACGAATTCGTGTCGTTCAAATCGGCACACTCGATTATAGTGCCTGTGGCGGGACGCATCTTGATTCGACGGTACAGCTCGAGTCGATTCTCTTTACCGGAGTCGAGCGGATTCGTGGAAATATTCGTCTGTCCTATGTCGCGAAGGAACGGGCATACCAACTCGTTCAGGCAGAACGACGAGCCTTACGGGAAGCGGCGCAAGCCTTGTCGGTCAAACCAGTTCAAATGCTAGAAGCCGTCCAAGCGTTACAAGAAGAGCAGAAACGCTTAACGAAACAGGTCGAACACGCCCAGGAACAACTCGCAACGTTCACACTCGCTCACGCTTTAGAACAACAAGAAGGCATTCTTGTGTTTGAACATCTGGATGAAGAAATCAAAATATCCGAGCAACTTGCTAAAGCGATTCAAGAAGCGGGACGCGTCGGCGTCGTCTGGAATGCGACGACGAACAAGCTACTGATGAGTAGTCCAGGTGAACCACATCTCGGAAAATTCGCCAAAGCACATGTCCAATCATTTAATGGACGTGGTGGTGGAAGTGCAATCCAAGCACAAGCACAATTTACGAATCGGGATGATGCGATGGCATATGTCGATCGATTACGGGAGGAATATCAGTTATGACAGTGATTCAAGTACGTACAGCAGAACAACATCAAGCCGTTCGGATGATCCGGGAACGGGTCTTCGTTGAGGAACAAGGCGTACCACGCCATCTTGAATACGATACACACGATGAGACAGCGATTCATCTGCTTGTCCTCGATGAGCAAAGCCGCCCAGTCGCAACGGGACGTACCCGCCCATATGACGACCAACGGATGAAGGTAGAGCGTGTTGCGACGCTGTCGACAGCGCGAGGAAAAGGATACGGTGGCGAGTTGATGCAGGCGATGGAACGTGTCGCACGTCGCGAAGGCAAACAATTGCTAACGCTCGGTGCACAAGTCCAAGCGATCCCGTTTTATCAAGGGCTTGGCTATACGATCGTCTCTGATGAATTCGACGATGCAGGCATCCCACACCGGACGATGGAGAAGAAAATGTAATCAAATTTGAAAGAAATCCTACAAAAAGGGTTTCTTTTTTTGTTTTCTATGTATATATATAATTCATAATGAATTTTTATACAGACAGATGAATTTAAAACCAGGAGGGAATTATACATGTCGAAACAAAAATTAATCTTAGCGTACTCTGGGGGACTCGATACATCGGTAGCCATCAAATGGTTGAGCAAGGACTACGACGTCATTGCATTATGTATGGACGTCGGTGAAGGAAAAGATTTAAGCGTCATCAAGGAAAAGGCACTTCTCGTCGGTGCAATCGAATCAATCGTTCTCGATGTCAAAGAAGAATTCGCCCAAGAGTTCGTCTTACCAGCCCTTCAATATGGTGCACATTACGAAAATGCCTATCCGTTGATTTCAGCGCTTTCGCGTCCGTTGATCGCAGAAAAGCTCGTCGAAGTCGCGCATGAATATGGTGCAACGGCTGTCGCACACGGCTGTACCGGAAAAGGAAACGACCAAGTCCGGTTCGAAGTTTCGGTCGCAGCACTTGATCCATCACTTGAAGTCATCGCACCAGTTCGGGAGTGGAAGTGGTCACGGGAAGAAGAGATCGCCTATGCGAAAGAAAACAATGTGCCGATCCCGATCAACCTCGACAGCCCTTACTCGATCGATATGAACCTTTGGGGACGGAGTAATGAGTGTGGCGTCCTAGAAAACCCGTGGACAGAACCACCGCAAGACGCTTACGCGTTGACGGTAGCACCTGAAGACGCTCCAGATCAGGCGGAAGAAGTCATCATCGGCTTTGAAGCAGGCGTTCCGGTTTCCATTAACGGCACGACGTATCCACTCGCAAAACTGATCACGGAACTGAATATCATCGCTGGAGCGCACGGCGTCGGACGGATTGACCACGTCGAGAACCGTCTCGTCGGAATCAAATCACGGGAAGTGTACGAGTGCCCTGGCGCGACTGTTCTATTGAAAGCACACGCCGCACTTGAGACGATCACATTGACGAAAGACGTCGCTCATTTTAAACCGTTACTCAGCAAACAATATGCAGAAACAATCTATAACGGTCTCTTCCACGCACCATTGACGAAAGGTCTGAAAGCTTTCTTGACGGCGACGCAACAGGACGTCACAGGAGAAGTTCGCGTCAAACTGTTCAAAGGAAACGCAACCGTGACAGGTCGTCAGTCTGCTGTCTCGCTCTACGATGAAAAGCTTGCGACGTATACGAAAGAAGATGCGTTTGATCATGAAGCAGCAAAAGGATTCATCAAATTACACGGTCTTGCTGTTTCGACGCATGCAAGTGTTCATCGTCAGGCGGGTGTGACGAAATGACCAAACTCTGGGGTGGACGTTTTACGGAAAGTGCTTCCGCTCAAGCGGAAGCCTTCGGAGCATCGATCACGTTCGATCAAAAGTTAGCAAGTGTCGATTTGAAAGGAAGTCTTGCGCACGCGCAGATGTTATTTGAACAAGGAATCCTCGCTCAAGACGAGTGGACACAAATCGAGCAAGGACTAAAGCAACTAGAAGCGACAGTAGCGGATCATGTGTATACGCTAGCGGATGAAGACATTCATATGAACCTTGAGCGGTTGTTGACGGAACAGATTGGTCCAGTCGCAGGGAAACTGCACACGGCACGGAGTCGAAACGACCAGGTCGCAACCGACTTGCATCTATGGATGGAGCAACATGTCGAAGCGTTGACGACGGCATTACGTGAGCTCCAATCGGTCATCACGGAACAAGCCGAGCAACATATCGAGACGGTCATGCCGGGGTATACGCATTTGCAACGGGCGCAACCGATCTCGCTTGCGCATCACTTGCTTGCGTACTTCTGGATGTTTGAACGGGACGTTGAACGGTTGACGGACAACCAAAAACGAATCCGGAAATCACCGCTCGGGGCAGGTGCGCTCGCCGGGACGACATTCCCGATTGATCGTTTCCGTTCTGCCGAGTTGCTCGGATTTGAATCGATCTATCCGAACAGCCTCGACGCCGTCTCCGACCGGGACTTTGTCATCGAATACCTCGGGATCGCCTCGACCGTCATGATGCATCTCTCACGTTTTTGTGAAGAAATCATCATCTGGGCGTCGCAAGAATTTGGCTTCATCGAGTTGTCCGATGCCTTCTCGACAGGATCGAGCATGATGCCACAAAAGAAAAATCCTGATTTCGCGGAATTGATTCGTGGGAAAACAGGACGTGTCTACGGCAATCTAATGGGCTTCTTAACGACGATGAAAGCATTACCGCTCGCTTACAATAAAGACATGCAAGAGGATAAAGAAGGGGTCTTCGATACAGCGGATACCGTCCTCCAGTCCGTTCAAATCTTCACCGGAATGATTGAATCCGCGACGTTTAAGACCGAAGCGCTCAAGAAGGCGACAATGCAAGACTTCTCGAACGCAACGGAACTCGCCGACTACCTCGTGACGAAAGGCATACCATTCCGAGAAGCACATGAAATCGTTGGGAAGGCTGTCCTTTACGGTGTGCAGAATGGCTGTTTCTTGAAAGATTTGAACCTTGAGACGTATCAAACCTTCCATCCTGATATCACGGAAGACGTCTATCCGCTCCTCGATCCGGTTCAAGCAGTGGCACGCCGGACAAGTTACGGCGGTACAGGGTTTGTTGCCGTGTCGGAGCAACTTGAACTCGCGAAACAGCATCTTGCGAATTGACGGATTTTGAAAAAAATCAGTCAAATGACTGGATTTAACAAAAGATGTCTGCTATAACTGTAACTAACAACCGACAGATAGAGGCGCGGATGACATGAGTAGCATCATTCTTGAAGGCAAGCATGCCGAATGATGTGAAAGGGGAAGTCCGCCGAAGTGAACGAGAAGATGCTTCTTCTCATTTGCTGGTACAACGGTTAAGATCCGTTGTACTGCCGAAACCGATGTTTCGGAGCGCTATCTTACGTAAAAGAACGAATGACTTTGTCTTCGTTTGTCCGATCGTGATAACGACGGGCCGTAGGAACGCTCCTACCGGCCCGTCGTTTTTTTCTGTATCGGGACAAAGGAGATAGGATTGTGACAACTGTACTTAAATTTGGTGGAAGCTCGGTTGCGACTGTCGAACAGATTCAGTCTATTGCGAATTATTTGAAGAGTCGCGCAGCCGAAGGTGAAAAACTTGTCGTCGTCGTTTCAGCGATGGGCAAGATGACAGATTCTTTGATCGCTCAGGCGCAAGCCATCACGGATCGCCCCGAGCGCCGAGAACTCGATCGTCTGCTTGCCATCGGAGAAGAACAGACGATTTCATTACTCAGCATCGCCCTCAACTCACTCGGCGTCAAAGCGTTATCGCAAACAGGCGCACAAGCGGGAATCAGTACGATGGGATTGCATACGAAAAGCAAGATCAAACAGATTGATGGAAATCTGTTACGGCAAAAACTTGAAACGTACGATGTCGTCATCGTCGCCGGATTCCAAGGGGTCAACGAACTCGGTGATGTCACGACGCTCGGACGTGGTGGATCGGATACGACGGCTGTTGCGCTTGCGGCAGTCCTTGATAAACGGTGTGAAATCTACACGGATGTCGACGGTGTCTATACAGCTGATCCACGAATCCATGCTGCTGCTCAACCGATTCCGCACATCTCGTATGATGAGATGATGGAGATGAGCGCCCTCGGGTCGAAGGTCATGGAAATGCGGAGTGTCGAACTAGGAAAAAAATACGGCGTACACATCTTCGTCGGGAAAACACTTGAATCGAAAAGGGGAACATGGATCATGGAAGCGACGGAAACAATGGAACAAAAAGCGGTGACGAGTGTCAGTGTGACGAAGAACGTCTTGACGGTATCAATCAAACACGTACCGCAAACGAACGCAGCAGTAGCCGATATCTTCGAACTCTTATCGAACCGCCACGTCAACATCGATATGATCAGTCAAACGACGTTCGACAGTGACATCTTCTTATCGTTCTCTTGTCCACTCGATGAGGAAGAGTTCCTCGATGAAGCATTGAAAGACATCATGGATCGTTTCACGACAGTCAAGGTCGACCGCCATAATCAACACGCGAAATTATCTGTCGTCGGAATCGGGATGCGGGATGCAACAGGTGTCGCTTCGAAATTGTTCGCAATCTTCCGAGCAGAGAACATTCCGTTCTATCAAGTTACGACTTCAGAAATCAGCATCTCATACACGATTGCACAAGCAGATATTGAACGGACGGTTGCAGCGATTGCAAACGCGTTCGAGTTATAAGGAGGAAAACAGCATGTATCATGTAGCAGTCATTGGAGCAACCGGCGCCGTCGGTCAAAAAATGTTACAAGTACTAGCCGAACTGGACTTCCCGGTCAGCCGCCTGTCCGCTTACGCTTCTGCTCGTTCAGCAGGGAACACGGTACAGTTCAAGGGAGAAGCCATCACGATCCAAGCGCTGACACCAAATATCACGGAAGACGGGATCGATGTCGCGTTGTTCGCAGCGGGCGGAACGATCAGTGAACAATATGCCCCGTTACTAGCTGAAAACGGAACACTCGTCGTTGATAATTCAAGTGCTTTCCGGATGCAGGAGACGATTCCGCTTGTCGTGCCAGAAGTCAATCCACAAGCGATTCAAGCGACGGACCGCTTGATCGCAAATCCGAACTGTTCGACGATTCAATCCGTCGTCGCCTTAGCACCGCTCCAGTCACTGGGATTCGAGCGGATCAACTACACGACGTATCAGGCCGTATCGGGTTCTGGTCAAAAAGGAATCGAGGACTTGGCGCGTGGGGCGCGCGGAGAAGAACCCGTCAATTACCCGCATCCGATTCACGATAACATCTTGCCGCATATCGATGTATTCCTTGAGAACGGTTATACGAAAGAAGAGCAGAAGATGATTGACGAAACACGGAAAATCTTCAATCTTCCAGCATTACCCGTCAGTGCGACATGTGTCCGAGTTCCGGTCACGAACTCTCACTCGGTTGCAATCAACGTCACGTTTACACAACCGACGACGGTTACAGCAATCCGTGAAGCGTTAGATGGGGCACCCGGCGTCGTCCTCGTCGATGATGTCGCGAATACGCGCTATCCGATGCCACTCGACGCGAGTGGGACGGACGATGTCTACGTCGGACGAATTCGACAAGATGATAGTCTCGCAAACACGTTCCATCTTTGGTGTGTAGCTGACAACATCCGAAAAGGTGCCGCGTCAAACGCCGTGCAAGTTGCACGCCAAGCGATCGAACAGTCGATTCATTCATAAAAAAAGGAGGAGTTCTTCATGTTCAAAGGAGCAGGTACAGCACTCGTCACAACATTTAATGAAGCAGGCGAGTTGGATTTACACGTATTCGAACGCTTAATCGAGCAACAACTCGCAGCAGGGATTCAGGCACTTGTCGTCGGAGGGACGACAGGAGAAGGATCGACACTAACGAATAATGAATTCGAACAACTCCTGACGACTGCCGTTCAGGTCACGGCAGGACGAGTACCCGTCATTGCTGGAACAGGTTCGAACAACACCGCAGCGACAATCGAGAAAACATTACTCGCAGAACGTCTCGGTGCGGACGCAGCGATGCTCGTCACACCGTACTACAATAAAACATCACAGGCCGGTCTCGTCGCACACTTCACAGCGGTCGCTGATGCAACAGAGTTACCAATCATGCTGTACAACGTTCCATCCCGGACAGGCGTTACGATCGCAGTCGAAACAGCAGTGACGTTAGCACGTCATCCACGCATCCAAGCCTTTAAGGAAGCGAGTGGAGATGTCAGCTTTATGGGTGAACTGATGGCGGCGATTCCGGAAGACTTCGCGGTCTTCTGTGGAAATGATGATCAAATCCTTCCGTACATGGCATGGGGCGCACAGGGTGTTATTTCAGTTCTCTCTAACCCGTACCCAGCAGAGACACAAGCACTTGCTGAGGCGTTACTAGGGCAAGATTTCGTCACGGCTCGCCGGATTCAGGCAGACTTGTTACCGGTCATCGGTGCCTTGTTCAGTGACGTCAATCCGATTCCAGTCAAAGCATCGCTTGAAGAACTCGGATTTGCTGTTGGTGCGCCGCGCTTGCCGCTCGTCCGTCAATCGGAAGCGGGACACGCCCACTTACTCGAAACGATGCGGGCTTACAAAGGAGTGGTTCGATGAAACTCGCGTTACACGGTTATGGGGCGACAGGACAATACGTCGTCGAACTCGCACCACAAAGTGTCATGGCGATCGTTGACCGGACGAAGTCATCCGATACGATCGCTTCATATGCCGAGCTAACAGAGATGTCAGAGACGGTCGATGCGATCATCGACTTCTCGCATCCGAGTTTGCTACCTGATTTGCTCGCATACGGGCTGGCGACAAAAACACCACTCGTTATCGCAACGACTGGTTTTTCTGAGGCGGAACTGGCATCGATTAAGGACGCCGCAAAAGAAATTCCGATCTTCCAGTCGTACAACATGTCGTACGGTATCGCGATGGTGCAGCAACTGCTGAAGACACTTGTGCCACTAGCAGGAGCGTATGACATCGAATTGCTCGAGAAACATCATAACCAAAAAGTCGATGCGCCAAGCGGAACGGCTGAGTTGTTATTGCAAACGATTCAGACGGCACGTGACGTCACACCGGTATATGACCGGTCACAGACGCGGCAAAAGCGGGAGACGAACGAGATCGGAATGCACGCGATGCGCGGTGGAACGATCTTCGGAGAACACGAAGTCTTATTCGCAGGTGTCGACGAATTGATTGAAATCAAACATACAGCGCTATCGAAAAAAGTATTTGCTTCTGGTGCGATCAAAGCAGCTGAGGCACTCATTCAAAAAACAGCGGGACTCTATACATTAGAGACGCTCTACACACAGGAGGATTCACATGTTACTCACTGATGCTTACGAAATTGCTAAATTCATTAAAGATGCTAAAAAACAAACACCGGTAAAACTTTACGTCAATGGCGATTTGGCGGGCTTGACGATCGAAGGCGCTACAGCGTTCGGATCAGATGAATCAAAGATTTTCTTCGCGGATGCAGGACTTGCGGCTACTTTCTTAGAAAAGTATTCAGATCGCATCACAGATGTTCACGTGGAGTATGACCGTCGCAACAGTGCGGTACCAATGCTTGATACACGTCACTTGAATGCGCGCATCGAACCAGGTTCATGGATTCGTGATCATGTTGTCATCGGTGATAACGCGGTCGTCATGATGGGTGCCATCATCAATATCGGTGCATCAATCGGAGATGGTACAATGATTGATATGAACGCTGTCGTCGGTGCACGTGGGACGATCGGGAAAAACGTTCATGTCGGCGCAGGTGCCGTGGTCGCGGGTGTCCTCGAACCACCTTCAAAAACACCTGTCATCATTGAAGACGGTGTCTTGATTGGTGCAAATGCAGTCATTCTTGAAGGCGTCAAAGTCGGCAAAGATGCCGTCGTCGCTGCTGGTAGTGTCGTCACAGAAGACGTACCTGCTGGAAGCGTCGTTGCTGGAACACCTGCACGTGTCATCAAACAGAAAGATGCGAAAACAGAAGAGAAGACGCAATTGGTGGATGATTTACGTTCACTCTGATTGACGTCGAAGAGGAGGAAAACACATGGCAGTGGATACACAGTATGGAGAAGCAATTTGGTTAGATGGAGTCTTTCATGATCCGAAAGATGCGAACACGAGCGTCATGTCACATGCGATTCACTACGGTAGTGGATTCTTTGAAGGAATTCGTGCGTATGCGACACCGGACGGACCGGCGATTTTCCAATTGAAGGAACATATCGAGCGTCTCTTCCGCAGTTGTGCGTATTACCATGTCACGATTCCGTATACTGTCGACGAACTTGTTCAAGCAACGATCGATTTAGTTGCGAAAAACGGATTTGAATCGTGTTATATCCGTCCATTCGTGTTCCTCGGTACGCCATGGCAAGCATTGATGGCGAAAGATACGACGGTTCATGTCGGCATCTCTTGCTGGGAGCTTGGGGAATACTTCGATAAAGGTGCCGGCATCCGTGCCAAAGTCGCGTCATACCGCCGCGTCTCATCAACGATGATGCCGATGCAAGCGAAAGCGGCTGCGAACTATATGAACTCACAACTCTTAAAAGGTGAAGCGATTCGTGATGGATTTGACGAAGCAATCGCGCTCGACATGAACGGAAACGTTAGTGAAGCGAGTGTTGCGAACCTCTTCCTTCTTAAAAACGGAACGATTCATACACCGTCACTTGATTGTTCAGTACTCGACGGTATCACACGCCAAGTCATCATCCGTTTGGCACAAGATCAAGGCTATCCTGTTGTTGAACGTCACATCGGACGCGATGAGTTGTATGTCGCAGATGAGATCTTCTTAACAGGAACAGCTGCTGAAATCACAAGTGTCGGTGAAATCGATCACATCTCAATCAACGGCGGAACACGGAACGTCGCAGATGAGTTGCTCGGTCTTTACCGTCAAGCCGTCACAGGTCAATTGCCGCAATACGCGGATTGGTTGACGTACGTGACACCAGCTGTCGCAGAATGACGACGCGTACACTCGTCACGATCGATCGGAAGGCGGTGCGACAAAATGTCGCATCGGTCTTCGCTCGGTCACGTAAACGTATTTTTGCCGTGGTCAAGAACAATGCATATAACTTAGGTATGCTCGAGATGGTCGAGACGCTGATGGCATCTGATGTGCATCACTTTGCTGTCGCTGAGTTGTATGAAGCCATTGAAATCAAAACGAATTTTCCAGACAGTTATGTACTGGTGATGAATCCGACGGAGGATTTTGAAACAGCACGACGTTTCGGAATCGCACTCGGTGTCTCATCGCTAGAATGGCTCGCCCTACACAGTAAACAGCTGCAGGAAGTCGAGTTACATTTGAAGATCAACGTCGGGATGAACCGTTTTGGTGTCAGTTCGCTTCAAGAGGCGGAAGCTGTCCTTGCGCTTGCGCAAGCAGATTCGCTTGATTTAACAGGTTTATATACACACTTTCCGCTTGCCGATGAACCGGATGCGGATCACGATGGACAAGTCGAACGTTTCGTCGCCATTGCCGATGTGTTACGAAAGCGCCATACGTTTACGTATATCCATTCGGAAAACAGTGCGACGATCGTCAAACACGATCCGCGTCTCGCGTTTTGTAATTATGTCCGCCCTGGAATTTTCTTGTTCGGTTATTCGCCAATCGAGAAGATGGACTGGCTCGTGCCTTCACTCCGGATGACGACAGAGGTCGTCGAAATTCGCGAAATCGGACCAGGTGAGCATGTGGGATATGGTACGAACTTTACGAGTACAGAACCGATGCGAATCGCCATTTTACCCGTCGGCTATGGTGACGGTGTCGTCCGTGGGCGTGCTGCTTTACCTGTTCATATTAAAGAAAAACCATATCCGATCATCAATAAATTATTCATGAGTCATACGTTCGTCGCCGTCGATGGAACAGTTGAGGTCGGAGACGAGGTCGTGCTATATGGGGATGGCGTTGAAATTGACGACATTGCCCGGACAGGAGCAGCAAACAATTCAGAGCAGATGTGTGCCCGGTCTTGGCGTTTGACGCATCAGTATCTATAAGGAGGAACTTATTATGTATGGAAGTCAATACCTGACAGAAGAAAACAATACGTTGCACATCGATGGTGTCGCAGCGACCGATCTTGCAGCACAGTACGGAACACCGTTGTATGTGATGGCAGAGCGGGAGCTGACGGATCGATTAGCGACCGTCCGGGAACACTTCCTTGATAAGTATCCGAACACGTATGCTTCCTTCGCCTCAAAAGCACTGACTGTCAGTGCCGTATATGAACAAGTCGTTCGTCATGGTCTTGGAATCGATGTCGTCACAGGCGGGGAACTCTTCATCGCCCGTCAATCCGGGGTTCCAGCAGAACGAATCTATTTCCATGGTTCGAATAAATCAACGGCTGATCTTCAGTATGCCGTTGAGGAAGGAGTCGGACGGATTGTCATCGATCACTTTGCAGAGATTGCACAACTGGAATCGATTGCGGCACAAGCCGATCAAACGGTTCATGTCCTGATCCGGATCGTGCCACAAGTCATCGGGGGGAGCGCATGCGAAAATTCAGACAGGTGGTGTCGATACGAAATTCGGTTTCTCGACGCATGCGTCAGATTACTTGGACGCAATCGAAGCGATTTTAGCATCGGAACATCTGTCGTTACTCGGCATCCATTGTCATGTCGGTTCGCAAATCCAAGATCCGTCACTGTTCGAACAGACGGCTCGGACGATGATGGGCTTCGTCGAAACGATTCGTGCGCATCATGGCTTCACAGTCAGCGAAGTTAATGTTGGCGGTGGCTTCGGTATTGCCTATACACAGGACGATCATCCGCTTGATTTTGAAGCGACGATTGCACGCGTCATGGATGTCATCGAGACGGAAACGGAGCGACTCGGCATCGAACGTCCGCGCATCGGGATCGAGCCAGGGCGCTGGGTCGTTGCGAATGCAGGAACGACACTGTATACGGTCGGGGCAATCAAAGAGATCGAAGGCGTCCGAACATATCTTTCGGTCGATGGCGGAATGACAGATAACATTCGCCCAGCACTTTACGGTGCGGTGTATGAAACGGTCATCGCTAACCGGATGAGTGGCGAAACGACCGAAGTGACGGTCGTTGGAGCAGCTTGTGAATCAGGGGATCTCGTCGCTGAAAAAGCACAGTTGGTTACACCGAACGGTGGCGATACACTTGCTGTCTTTGGGACAGGAGCGTATAATTTTTCGATGGCAAGCAACTACAACCAGTTCTTACGTCCGGCACTTGTTTTCGTTCGGGACGGGGAATCCCGTGAAGTCGTCCGTCGACAAACGTATGCGGATTTGATTCAGTGTGATCTTGGAATCAATGGGGTCCGATCAGAGTCGTAAGAGGTGCGGGGTCAAACTAGAGCACAAAAAAACCGACGCTATCGCGCCGGTTTCATGCATACGATCTAAAGCGATTCTTCTCTTGAATAGAGAGGGTCGTTTTTTTGTGTTGCGATTAACATATTCATTTTGGAATTTTTAAGACTTGTCCAACGAGCAAGAGGTTCGGATTCGTAATGTTGTTTGCCTGCATCAATGCTGTGACGGTGACACCATATCGTGTCGCAATCGAGTAAAGTGTATCACCGGCTTTAACCGTATAAGTCGTTGTTGGAATTTTCAAGACTTGACCGACGTTCAACAGATTCCAGTTCGTGATGTTATTCGCACTCGCGAGGGCAGAGACCGAGACGTTGTATTTGCGGGCGATGGAATAGAGTGTATCGCCAGCTTTGACGGTATACGTCGTACCGGTTGAAGTCGGTGACCGTAACAGTTCTGAAATCGTGACGAACGAATAGCCTTTTGCTTTTAGTTTTGAAATCATCGTTGGCAAAGCGGTTGGTGTTCCTTTCGCACCAGCCCCAGTATGCATCAGGATGATTGATCCGGGAACGACTTTTGGTATTACACGATCCAAGATGGCGGTTGAAGAGATGCCTTTCCAATCCGTCGTATCAATATTCCATTGAATCGTTTTCGTGTAACCTGCAGCCCCAACTGCACTCAACACGTTACTGTTACTTGCACCAAACGGCGCCCGGAAAATCGGTTTCGTCGTTTTTCCTGTCAAGGACCGGATGAGCGACTCCGTCCGGGATAATTCACTCGTCATCTGGCTTGCTGTTAAGGTCGTAAAATCCGGATGCGAATACGAGTGATTGCCGATTTGGTGTGTAGGAGAGGCGGTTGTGATGTTCTTGATCGATTGAGGATGATTGTTTGCACCACTGCCTGTCAAAAAGAAAGTCGCTTTCACTTGGTTACTTTTCAAGATACTTAAGATTTTTGCAATGTTCGTCCCATCTGAACCGTCATCAAACGTCAATGCGACGACTTTTTGTGTCGTCGTTCCTTTCGTCACAAACGTAGAGCTCGCCGCATTAACCTGTGAAGGAATCGAAAGTGGACTAAGGAGAAGTAATCCGATCATCATGATGGTAGGTTTCTTGATGTTCATCGTCTAGTACCTCCTTCATCAAAAACATGCTTTACAAGTACTCTTTATTAAGGTATTCCCTTTATTTTAAAAAAAGAACTAAGAAATTCCCGTTTTGCAAAGAAATAAAACTAAATTACAGAAAATTTGTTTAAACCGTAATCTTTTTGGGAAACCATAATATATGGAAATAGTAAAAAGGAGTGAGAAGGAATGATCGAATTCAAAAACGTCGGTAAGCAGTTTAAGGACAATGTCGTCTTGAAAGGCTTATCGCTCGAGATTCAAAAGGGTGAACTCGTTGTTTTCATCGGACCAAGTGGCTGTGGGAAAACGACGTCACTTAAGATGATCAATCGACTGATCGAACCTTCTTCAGGCACGATTTTGGTCAACGGGAAGGACATCATGAAGACGGACACGATCGAATTAAGACGTCATATGGGATATGTCATTCAGCAAACCGGCTTGTTCCCTCACATGACGGTCCGGGAAAACATTCAATTGATTGCTGGGCTTGAGGGCAAGAACCACGATGAGATGGATCAACGGACAGAACAACTGTTGACGATGGTCGGGCTTGATCCAAAACAATTCATCGATCGTTATCCGAGCGAACTCAGTGGTGGACAACAACAGCGTGTCGGTTTCGCGCGTGCTCTGATGAATGATCCTGATGTTATCTTGATGGATGAGCCGTTCAGTGCACTTGATCCCGTTACTCGTAACGATCTACAGGAAGAGCTCTTTAACTTGCAAGAAGAAGTGAAAAAGACGATTGTTTTCGTCACCCATGATATGGATGAAGCGATCAAGTTAGCGGATCGGATATGTATCATGCGTGATGGGGAGATCGTTCAGTTCGATACTCCAGAAGAAATCTTACGTCATCCAAAAGATGAATATGTCGAATCGTTCATCGGAAAAAATAAGATCTGGAGTAGTCCAGAATTTATTAAGGCAGAAGACATCATGATCGAGGACCCGGTTTCAATCAGTGGCAAACGGACGTTGCTGCAGGGAATTGAAATCATGCGTGGACGCAAAGTCGACAGCCTGTTAATCACCGATCGTGACCGTGTCTTACAAGGGCTGATTAAGTTGAAGAACATCCAGACGATTCCGGATAAGAGCCAACGGATCGAAGAAGTCATGGAGGGCGAGATCATCGCCGTCAATGAACATGATTCGTTGCTTGATGTCCTTGAGGTCATGAACCAGGAAGAGACAGGTTATCTGCCGGTAACGGATGCAACTGGAAAACTCAGAGGATTGATCACACGTAGTAGCTTACTTTCCGTCTTGAGTGAGCAATTCATTCATGAGGAGGAAGTCCAATGAACGGATTCTTTGATTATGTAAAAAATAATACCGATCAGATTGGTGACTTGTTACTTGAGCACTTGCAGTTGACAGTCTTTGCCGTCGTCATCGCTGTCGTTCTCGGGATTCCAATCGGGATTCTGATCACCCGTTATCAAAAATTCGCGAAGCCGGTCCTTGCGCTGACAAGTGTCGTTCAAGCCGTTCCGAGTCTTGCTTTACTCGGTTTCTTGATTCCGTTCATCGGTATCGGATCGACTCCAGCGATTATCATGGTCGTACTCTATTCACTCTTGCCAATCGTTAAAAATACCTACACAGGTCTGTCGAGTATTCCAGGGGATACGCTCGAAGCAGCCAAAGGAATTGGTTTAACAGATCGGCAAATCCTCAGTAAGGTTCAGATTCCACTTGCCTTACCAATCATGATGGCAGGGATTCGGATTTCTGCTGTTACAGCCGTTGGTTTAATGACGATTTCAGCGTTCATCGGTGCCGGCGGTCTTGGTTACCTCGTCTTCTCGGGTATTCAAACGGTTGATAATAACCAGATTCTCGCCGGAGCAATTCCAGCCGGGATTTTAGCCCTTGTCATCGACTTCGTCGTTAGTCGGATTGAATATTCGGTAGCGCCGAACGGGATTCCACTTGCAGATGGTCGAATCAAGAATAAGGCGCGGAAGCGTCGTAAGGCGATGCCAGCCGGACGTAAGATTGCAATCGCAAGTATCGTCTTCTTATTAATCGGTGGAACGGTCGCTTACTCTTTCCTCAAGGAAGATAAGATCGTCATCGGATCGAAGAACTTTACGGAACAATTGATTCTCGGAAATATGTTAGCGGATTTAATCGAAGATAAGACAGATTTAGAAGTCGAACGTCAATTGAACCTCGGTGGAACGAAAGTCGCTTACGGGGCGCTTGAAAAAGGGGAAATCGACGCGTATGTCGAGTACACAGGTACTTTGTTGATCGACGTGCTCAAGCAAGACGTCGAGACGGATCCAGAAACAGTTTATGCCAAAGTCGGGAAGATGATTCCTGAGAAAAGTCAAGTCGATGTCCTTGATCCAATCGGTTTCAACAATACGTATGCGCTTGCCATGACGAAAGAAGATATCGAAAAATATGACTTGAAGACGGTATCCGATATGTCAAAAGTCAGTGATCGTTTGATTCTCGGATCAACAATCGAATTCGCGAATCGGGAAGATGGTTATCTTGGTTTGAAGAAAAAGTATCCGGACATGAAATTCCAAGATGTACAACCCGTCGATGGAGGACTCCGTTATACAGCGCTGACGAATGGTCGGACGAACGTCATCGACAGCTTCTCGACAGACGGTTTGTTACAAAAATTCGATTTGACGGTACTAGAGGACGATAAGAAATTCTTCCCACCATACTATGCAGTACCGCTTGTTCGTCAAGAAACACTCGAAGAACATCCAGAACTGAAAAAAGTCCTCAACACATTGAAGGATAAAATCACGGATGAAAAGATGCAAGAATTGAACTACAAAGCAGATGTCGAGAAACAGCGTCCTGAAAAAGTCGCGCGTGATTTCTTGATTGAAGAAGGATTGATCTCCAAATAAACAGGTAGAGCCGAGGCGGGAATCCGCTTCGGCTCTTTTTTATGCGCGCTGACGCGCTATATCGTTTTGGAAAATACGTAATCAAGTGATTAAATTATTTTTTGATGCGACTAGCGAGCCAAGCGCGAACAGTGCGTTGCTGAATCATACACGTTCTTCCTCTCGGTTTAATGTTCCGAGGCGGTGCTCGGCATCCTTAACGATACGTGCTTGAATCTCGACTGTCAACCAATCTGTTTCCGTTTCAGGTAACGTCGGCAAACCGTAACTTGGGTTATTCGTAGATGAAAATAAATCAGACATGATGCGTTCTTCGTATACTGGAATCATGTAAAATCCCCTCTCTGTGTCTTGATTCATCTCTTACACCTCTAGTGTACGAAAGGATTGTAAAGACGGAAGAGGGGAGGTGTTAAGAAGTCGTGAACTTTGTAAACGTTTTCACAAACTTGTCAAATCATCTTCAATGGCTTCGCAACTTGCCGTGTATTGTTGACCCCGTTTGACATATTTTCGTACTGTTCGTTCCATGATGAATCGATCATGGTCACTGATATCCCGGACGATTTTGGCGGGGACACCCATGACCATCGCGCCTGCAGGCACCTTCATTTTTGGCGGAACAAGACTTCCTGCAGCGACAAATGCACCTTCTCCGATCTCGGCTTCATCGAGAATTGTCGCTGACATCCCAATCAGTGCTCCTTTTCGGATGATTCCACCATGAATCATCGCCATATGACCAATTGTCACCTCATCTTCAATGATGGTCGGATACCCTTCATACTGATGAATCATCGAACCATCTTGAATGTTGACACGTTCCCCAATGTGAATCGGACCTTCATCTCCCCGGATGACCGTATTGAACCAGACGGATGAGTCTTTTCCGATTGTGACCTCTCCGATGACTTTAGATCCGTCCGCTAAATAAACGGATGGATCGATGTTTGGAACAAGTGAACCAACACGATATTTCATGCGTTTTTCCCCCTCAGACATTAAATCGATACTCTTTCATCTTGACGTTACAAAAAATAAATTGCAACAGCTTCCAAACTAATTGTAAGATGGTAAAAATACGCTTACAACAGGAGGAGACAGGATGGAACAAACAGTGCGTGAACGATTGATCGCGATTGCTGCAAAAAAAGAGAAAGCAGCCGTCGTCTATCAGAATATTTCAGTCATTGATGTCATGACACGAGAAACCTATACAGCAGATGTAGCGATTGATTCAGGCTATATCGCGGCTGTCGGGGAAGGATACGAAGGAATCGATAATCGTCCGGGAGAGGGGCTCTTCATCGCACCAAGTTTCGTCGATGCCCACGTCCATATTGAATCATCGATGGTCCCACCGAGTGAGTATGAGCAAGCGATTCTACCATTAGGGGTCACGACGATCATTGCCGATCCGCATGAGATCGCGAATGTCAAAGGAGCGGAAGGATTATCCTTCATGCTAGACGATGCTGAAGGTCTTGCCCTTGATGTACGAATGATGTTACCGAGTTGTGTACCAGCGACTTCGTTTGAACACGCGGGAGCATCTCTTGACGCCGCGGCACTTGCACCGTTCGTCGATCATCCTGGTGTCCATGGTTTAGGAGAAGTCATGGATTATCCAGCGGTCGAACGAGCCGATCACGATATGCTCCAAAAAATTAAACAGATCGAAGACGCAGGAAAACTAATCGATGGTCATGCTGCGGGACTCGGACCACGCGAAATCAACATTTATGGTGTCGCTGGAATTCGAACGGATCATGAATCCGTCAGTAAGGAAGATGCCATCGCCCGAGCGCGTCGTGGTCTGTATGTTGAAATACGCGAAGGTTCGGCAGCTCGAAACTTAAAAGAAGTACTCGATGCTGTAACGGAAAGCAATGCGAGCCGTTTCCTCTTCTGTACGGATGATAAACATTTGGATGATACGTTACGAGAGGGAACGATCGACTATAATATCCGCTATGCGATCCGTCATGGGATTAAACGTGAGACAGCGTATGCGATGGCATCGTTGCACGCGACGAACGCGTATCGTTTAGACGATCGGGGAGCCATCGTACCAGGACGTCGGGCGGACTTCGTCTTGTTATCCGATGCTGATAACGTCGTGATTGACGAGGTCTATATTCAAGGTGATTGTGTTGCGCGAGCAGGGAAAACGATTCGTCCGGTTCGCCGCGCGCATGTGCCAGAGTCATTACGCGGAACCTTGAATACAAAACCGATTACACCGGAAGTATTCGCCCTTCCACTTGAATCAGCGCGTGCGCATGTCATTGGAGTCATTCCGAAAAGCATCGTCACCGAGCACTTGATTCTCGACGTTCCACTTCAAGACGGACATTTCGTGCCTGTGCCGGAACAGGATCTCTTAAAGATTGCTGTCATTGAACGTCATCACGGGACAGCCTTCTCGGCAGTCGGTATCGTCAAAGGCTTTAAGATGAAACGCGGAGCGATTGCAGCGACTGTTGCCCATGATTCACACAACCTCGTCATCGTAGGCGCGTCAGACGAAGAGATGCAACTGGCCGCAGAACGTCTCGTCCAAGCGGGTGGGGGAGTCATTGCTGTCAATGGTCAAGAAGTGCTTGCCGAGTTACCGCTTGAAATCGCTGGACTGATGACGAATCGTCCCTTCCAAGAAGTTGGAGATACACTCGAAGCATTGAATGATGCACTCGATGTATTAGAGGCGGATCGGTCCTTTAATCCCTATTTAACGATGTCATTTCTTTGCTTACCGGTCATTCCGGAGTTAAAGCTGACCGACAGTGGATTATTCGACGTAAAACACTTTCAGCATATTTCAGTACAAGCAGACTGATGTCCGTCGCGAGTCTGAGTCTCATTCCGGGACTCAGACCGTTTTTCTATCAATCGAGGTACGATAAAATCAAAAAAAAGCCACTTTACAAAACGGCTAAAAATCCTTAATGAAACTTAATAGTTTGGATGTTGAATCATTTTGGAAAGCTTGTTATAGTAAGTTCTATATCGTTTGTGAGAAATCTCACTTTCTATGAAACTTTTATCTAGAAGGGTCGTAGAAAACAGTAGGACAACAAGATTAGAAAGGAGATCATCATTATGGATAAGACCTATTTTGAAGGACATGAAGCTTTGATTGCGGATGTCTATCGTTCATTCACGCGTCAGTTCCATGCCCTACCGACACATCGACGAACGAAACGTCAGTTGCGAAATCTTGCATTCTCCGTCATTCGTCAAGCTCGACCGACGTATGAGGAACGCACCGTTCTTTATGCTTACTTCGCTGAATTCTTCCGAGCAGTTGAGGAAGGACAGGATGAAGAGATTGCTTTTTACAAACAAATTGCACAGTAAAGACCCCCGATGGCTCCGTCAGAAGGGGTCTTTGTTGTTTTTTGAGAATCGCATTCGGAAATAAAAAAACAAGTAGGGAACGAGGTCCGCTACTTGTTCATCAATGTTTTAAAGGGTTATTTTACTTCCATCCATTTAAAGCTCATATCGGCACCGAATGGGTGACGGTACAATTTATCAATGTTTGTCCGTTGTAAGTAAGCTTCCCCTTTTTGGTAGATTGGTGCGATGGCGTAGTCTTCTGTCAACAGCATTTTTTCAGCTTCTTGCATGTCCGACCAACGTTTCGCTTCATCTGCTTGTTGTTTTGCTCCCTTGATGAGATCATCGAACTTTTTGTTCGAGTATTCCATCCGGTTGAAGCTTCCATCCGTTAACCACATATCAAGGAACGTCATTGGATCCTGGTAGTCAGGTCCCCAACCAGCCGCAGAGATATCGTAATCTCCCTTCGATTCGAGTTCGAGGAAGTTTTTGAATGGTTGTTGTTTGATTTTGATCGTCAAACCAGGTAGGTGTTTCTCAAGATCTCCTTTTAAGTACTCAGAAACCTTCTTGAAGGCATCTTCATCTCGTGAGAGCATGCTGAGTTCGACTGTCTTCACACCAAGTTCCTTCAAGCCAGCATCCCAAGCTTTTTTCGCAGCGTCAGCATCGTAGCTTTGTAGATCAGGATACTTCGCGCGGAAGTCTTCTCCATCTGGTGTAAACGTGAAGTCTTTCGCGACGATGAAGTTTGCAGGTTTTGATCCATCATTTAGGATGACATCTGTAATCCCTTGTTTCTCAAAGCCAAGCGCGAGTGCTTTTCGAATGTTTTTATTCTTCAATGCTTTATTCTTTTGGTTAAAGCGAAGGAAGTTGATCCGAGCATCTGGACGCGTCTTGTAATCATCTGATTTTTCATACTGCGAAACGAATTCAGACGTAATTGGTGCAAAATCGACTTCTTTCGCTTCGAACAGGTTGACGCCAGTTGAGATTTCTTTGACGACCTTGACATCGATTTTATCCATCTTGACATTCGCTTTATCCCAGTAATCTGGATTTTTCTTGTATGTCCAACCAGCATTTGCTTGCCACTTATCGAGGACGAAAGGTCCGTTGAAGACCATTGTATCAACACTTGTCGCGAACTTATCGCCTTTATCTTCGACGAATGATTGTTTTAATGGTAAGTACGTCGGGAAACTCGTCAAACCAAGGAAGTAAGGTGCTGGAGCTTCAAGTTGGACTTCAAGTGTCTGATCGTCAACTTTCTTGACACCCAGTTCATCAAGTTCAGCGTCGCCAGCCATGATTTTGTTGGCGTTCTTTAAATCTTGTAGAATGTACGCGTATTCTGCTGCTGTCTTCGGATCAAGTGCGCGTTTCCAAGCATAGATGAAATCATCTGCTGTGACGGCTGATCCATCTGACCACTTCGCATCTTTACGCAGTTTGAATGTATATGTTTTTTTATCTTCCGACACTTCGACGCTTTCCGCGATTCCAGGTGTTGGTTTGTTATCACCATCAAGACGATATAGCCCTTCGAAGACGTTGTTCGTGACGATGATGGAAGTCGAGTCCGTCGTTTTCGTCGGATCTAGCTGAGGTACATCCGTCGTCGAAACGAGTGTGACTTCCTTTTTTTTGTTTTTCGAATCAGATCCGCTTGTGTTTTCGTCATTTCCTTGCCCGCATGCAGCGACAGCAAGAAGCGCGATGCTGGAAAGTCCAGCAAAAGCGATTTTCGATGGTTTATTCATGGAACGATGACCCCCCGAGAGTTAGTGTTAAATATTTCAGAAAAATGTGAACATATTGTTAATTTAAGTGAAAGTGATTAAAAATGCAACATAAATTTTCAGATAATTCTCACTGATCAAGGTCTATCTCCTCAATTCCAAGCGATTTTAAATAGTCATAAAGTAGGAATAAGGTCAGCTTATGCGGGGAATACATTCGTAACGTCAATCGAACGGGATTACCACGTAATCGCATATTCGTAATACGTACACCTTTACGCTCTAGAGCAAGAACGATGTCTGTCGGATCAAGTCCGGAAGGAAGTAAGAGATGCGCAACGAGGACATTTGCTTCGAACCGACTATTGTTGATACGCCCCATCATCCGAGTTAAGCCTTCCAGTAAGAGGAAGAGAAAGAGAACGAGAAAAATCGACTCCCAGATGAAACCTGCACCGACAGCGATTCCAATCCCGCTTGCACTCCAAATAATAGCGGCAGTCGTTAATCCGCTGACGATATCATGCGGTCGACGTAAGATGACACCAGCGCCGATAAAACCAATTCCGGTAATGATTTGGGCGACGAGACGCATCGGATCCATCTGAACATTCGTCGCCATGTCATGGTAGAGTAAGACCGATTTGATGGAAACGATGGTTAACAGGCAACTGATCAGGGTAATTACGAGGCTAGTGCGTATACCAACCGGTTTATTTTTGATTTCACGCTCGAATCCGATGAAAATTCCAAGTGTAGCGGCTAATAGGAGTTTTAGAAGGTCTTCGAGCTGAAATACATGAATCCAGTTCATTCGTCTCAAATCCTTTCTTTACTTTAAAAGGTGATTTGTTATAATGACTTTTGTGTCTTTCGAATGAATATACGTAAGATGTAATAGATATACGAAAAAGGAAGTGTCTCATCATGAATCAACAAAAAATCGGGTTCTTTGCTCTCGCTGCAATGGTCATCGGTTCCATGGTCGGTGGAGGAGCTTTTAACCTTCCTGGTGCAATGGCTCAAAGTGCAAGTGCAGGACCTATCCTCATCGGCTGGAGTATTACGGGGATTGGGATGATCATGCTCGCGTTAGTATTCCAACATCTCGCCAATAGTAAACCAGAGCTCGAAGGCGGTATCTATGCCTATGCGCGTGAAGGGTTCGGACGTTTCGTCGGCTTTAACAGTGCTTGGGGATACTGGGTATCGGCGTGGATCGGAACAGTTGCGAATATCACGCTCGTGTTTAATGCGATTAGTTATTTCTTCCCGATTTTCGCAGCAGAAAATCGAATATTCCTTCTTTTGATGAGTATGGTCGTCATTTGGGGATTGTTCTGGCTCGTCTCGAGCGGAATTAAGGAAGCGACACTCGTCAATCTGATTACGACGATCGCAAAGCTCGTTCCGATCTTGATTTTCATTCTTCTAGTAGGAATCGCCTTTAATATCAAAACGTTTAATTTGGATATTTGGGGAGAGGGAACAGAACTCGGTTCGATCTTCGATCAAGTAAAAGGAACGATGCTCGTCACACTTTGGGCGTTCGTTGGAATTGAAGGGGCGGTCGTTTTATCAAGTCGTGCTAAAAATCGAAGTGATGTCGGGAAAGCGACAGTGACGGGACTTGTTGGCGTTCTAGTCATCTATATCTTAATTTCCGTTCTATCACTAGGAGTGCTCAGTCAAGAACAACTAGCTGGATTAAAAGAACCGACGATGGCATATGTATTAGAGGCAGCGATTGGACCAATCGGTGCGACGATCATCATGATCGGTTTGATTATCTCACTATCCGGTGCACTTCTCGGATGGACGATTCTCGCATCGGAGATTTCGTATCTTGTGGCAAAAGACGGTGCATTTCCGAAAGCATTCGCAAAAACGAATCGGAAAGGTGCTCCAGTCGGCGCGCTGTTGATTACACAAATCGCGACACAAGTTGTCGCAGGAATCGCGCTTTTCTCAGCGCAAACCTATCTTGTCCTGTCGAGTATCGCTGGGATTTGTGCGTTATTACCGTATTTGTTATCAGCATTGTATAGCATTCGGACATCGCGAGAAGAGCGCAATCAGAAAATGTTACTTTTCTCCATCATCGCATCAGCGTATTCGATTTGGCTCGTCTATGCGTCGGGTATCTGGTACATCGTCATCGCGGCATTAGTCTATGCTCCAGGGATTCTCGCATATGCTTTAGCAGAGCGAGAACAGCAACGGACGGGCATGTCACGTTATGAGTGGATTGCCAGTATGGTTCTTGTTGTCTTAGCAGGAGTAGCCGTTTACGGAATGGTTGTAGGAGAAATTCAATTGTAAGAAACGATATGCAAAAGAAGTCACGGTGATTTTCATCCACCGTGACTTCTTTTTTGATTAAGGTGCTAAGAATCGTTTTTCGACATCCTGTACAGATAGAGGTTCAGAGAAAATGAACCCTTGCATATGCTGACACGATGTCGTTTTTAGATAATCTAACGCGTGTTCTGTCTCAACACCTTCAGCGACAAGATTCAACTCTAAGTTGTGACCAAGTTGAATGATGGAATCGAGCAAGGCGTGGTCATTTGTCGCCAGACCATCAATGAATACTTTATCGATTTTTAATTCGTCGATTGGAAAAGCACTGAGATACTGCAAAGAAGAATAACCGGTACCGAAATCATCGATTGATAAACGGAAGCCGAGCGACTTGATGAGGTGCATGCGTTCGACCGTTCGTTGCGTCTGGAGAATCGCGATGTTTTCCGTCATCTCCAAAGTAATCGAAGATGGTGATATCAGTCGTTCTGTTACGATGTGTTGTAATGTACGAATGAAGGAGTCGCTTTGGAACTGATGCGGTGAGATATTGATTGCCATCGTCAGTTTAGGATCAATCGTCTGGTGCCATTTTGCGAGCTGTTCACATGCTTCGATGATGACCCAGTTGTTGATTGGTGTGATCAGTGAAGTTTCTTCAGCGAGTGGAATGAATTCATCTGGTGGAATACTCCCGAGTGCCGTGTGATTCCAGCGTAATAACGCTTCGAAGCCTTTAACGGCTTGTGTCTGAAGTTCAATGATTGGTTGATAAGCAAGATATAGGGATTGATCTTCGAGTGCCGTGAAGAGGGATCGTTCGAGTTGGATTTTACGTGTGAATTGTGTGTCCATCTCGTGTGTTAAGTACTGAATCGTTCCGGTACCAATTGATTTTCCTGCGTATAGAGCTGTTTCGGAGCGGCGATATAAATCCTCCAGTGTTTTGGCTTCCGATGGATAGACGGTGATCCCGAACGTACAAGAAACGATCAGTGAGTGACCATTGATGTAATAAGGGCGCTGCAGTGCTTGTTGTAATTTCCGAGCATATTGGAAAAGCAGATTGCTCGACGGTGCAGGTAACAAGACGCCGAATAGATCACTCGTCGGATGAAAAGCGAGTATACCTGTCGTATGTTGCAAAAGGCGCGTTGCCATTGCTTGAAGTAGTTGATCACCGACGTGTGTTCCAAACGAATCATTGATCACTTTGAAACGATCGATATCGAACAAGATGAGGGCAATCGGATCATGCGACGCAGCAGAGCGGAATAATGCTTCACCTTCGCGTAAAAATCCACGTTTATTTAATAAATGCGTCATCTCATGATGATGCACTAAAAAATCGAGTTCTTCTTCAAGTGCTGTTGTTTCCGTGATGTCGTTCCCGATGAACAGGTGCTGAAAACGAACGCCGTTCGCATCATAGATTGGAATGAGCGTCGCTTGGAGATGTTTTCGTTCACCCGTTTGCGAAGTGAGGCTAAGGCGACCAGACCAGGCTTTTCGTTCACGAAGTTGTGCACGAATCTCCGAAACGACAGAACTGGATGGATCTAATATGAGTGACCAAGGCTGGTTGAGAAGCATCTCAGAGCAATATCCTGTCACATCGATGAGTTGATCATTCACGTACGTGATCGTTCCCCGTGCATCGAAGACGGCGACAGAAGCAATCTGATCGAATGCATGACGCAAATCCATCAATCCTTGGAAGAGTGGTTTCATTTTCGTTTGTTGCTCAGCTGAAGGGATACAGCAAGCAAAAGCGGCAATAACGGTTCCTGTATGATCAAGTAAAGGAGACAAAAGGAGAGTTGATGTTACAGAAGTGCCCGTCTTATGCAACAAGGAGGCATTCGGTAATTGGACGGATTGACGGCGCTCCAAGAAGGCATGCCAAATCTGTTGACTGAATGCCATGTCTTCCCGTTCAAGAAGTGGAACAGTCTGACCCACGACTTCCTGTTGTGTCCAGCCCCATTGCTGTTCGGCTAGATTATTCCAAGAGCGGATGGTCAAATCAGTATTCAATATGAAAGCGGGTAAAGGGAATTCTTGAATGACGACTTCATAGGAATCAATGGTCGAACGGTCCATTACGTGCGCACGCTCCTTTATAATGAAAAGAGATGACGGTTCACTTGTCTTGTCTTTTCCCGATATATTCAATTCTTACGCACTAGAATCCTTTCGCTTGGATACTTTTTAAGTGAAGATTCTATGAAAAAATCTGCTATAATAACATTGAAAGCGTTTTCTAAAGAGTTATGAGGGGGAATTTCGATGAATCAAACAGAGAAAATCATTCAACAGACAGAACAGTTCGGAGCACATAACTACCATCCACTCCCAATCGTCATCTCAGAGGCGGAGGGTGTCTTCGTTACGGATCCTGAAGGACGTCGGTATATGGATATGCTGAGTGCCTATTCAGCAGTCAACCAAGGACATCGTCATCCCAAAATCATTGACGCTCTCAAACGTCAGGCAGATAAGATTACTTTGACGTCACGCGCCTTCCATAATGATCAACTGGGCTTCTTTTATGAAAAAGTCGCACAATTGACGGGAAAAGATATGGTATTACCGATGAACACGGGTGCGGAAGCTGTCGAGACAGCAGTGAAAGCAGCACGACGTTGGGCATATGAAGTCAAACAAATCCCAGGTGACGCTGAAATCATCGTTTGTGAAGGAAACTTCCATGGTCGGACGATGACAGCCGTCTCGATGTCGACGGAAGCAGAATACCAGCGGGGATTTGGACCGCTTCTTCCTGGAATCAAGACGATTCCTTACGGCGATCTTGAGGCATTAAAACAGGCGATCACTGAAAATACAGCGGCATTCATCTTGGAACCGATTCAAGGCGAAGCAGGCATCTTAATTCCTTACGATGGTTTCTTAAAAGACGCGCAAGAAGTTTGTCGTGCGCAAAACGTGTTGCTCGTATCGGATGAGATTCAGTCTGGACTCGGTCGTTCCGGTAAATGGTTTGCTTCTGATTGGGACGAGGTAACACCAGACATGTACATTCTTGGTAAAGCACTGGGTGGTGGTGTATTCCCAATCTCATGTGTGGCTGCGAATAAAGATGTCCTTTCCGTCTTCAATCCAGGCTCACACGGCTCGACGTTTGGTGGCAATCCACTCGCTTGTGCCGTCTCGATTGCTTCACTTGAAGTATTAGAAGACGAAAAGTTACCGGAACGTTCACTCGAACTCGGTACGTATTTCATGGAGAAGTTAAAACAAATCAACAACCCGATGATTAAAGAAGTACGTGGTCGTGGATTGTTCATTGGTGTTGAACTCACAGAAGCAGCACGACCATATTGCGAAGCGTTAAAAGAAAAAGGCTTGCTCTGTAAAGAAACGCATGAGACAGTCATTCGCTTTGCACCACCGCTCGTCATTACAAAAGAAGAGTTGGATTGGGCGTTCGAACGGATTGAACAAGTGTTAGGTGTTTCCGTCGCCCAATAAAAAGAATAGCTTCAGATTAAACAACAGTGGACAGGACGTTCACTGTTGTTTTTGTTTAGGAAAGTGTCGATTTTGATTAAAGAAAAGTTTGAAAATCAGTGACAAGGGAACAGACAACTATCGCAAAAAAAACTTTTAAATGGGGGTAATGGTTATGTCAAACAACAGTGGTCTCAATAAAAAAGCAGATGGTCTCGTCGATAAAGTAGCAGGTAAAGCGAAAGAAGCGCTTGGGAAAGCAACAGGCGATAAATCAACAGAACGCGAAGGTAAAAAAGATCAAGTTAAAGGTGACGCGAAGAAAACGGTCGGAAACGTCCAACAAAATTTCGAAGATACGAATCGTCGCTAAGACGGTTGCAACTTAATAGAAAAACCGGACTGGAGGGTAACTCTAGTCCGGTTTTTAGTGTCTGCTATAATAAATTTTTATATCACTAAAAAAAGATAATGAGTAATTTGTATAAAGGTCTAGTCATTTAGATGTTTATATGGAATAATAAAAAACGTAAAAGCGTTTACATTGTTCTGTCATTATCGTTTATTCAAGAAAGGGTGAAAGGTATGTTGCAGTTTCTACAACGCATTGGTAAAGCTTTGATGTTACCAATCGCAGTATTACCAGCTGCCGGAATCGTGCTCCGATTAGGTTCGGCGGATATGCTAGATATTCCGTTGATGGTAGCAGCAGGAGGGGCTATTTTTGATAACCTTCCATTAATATTTGCCATCGGTGTCGCCATTGGTCTATCGATCGATGCAAGTGGGGCAGCGGGTCTTGCCGGAGCCATTGGGTATCTCGTCTTAAAGAACGGCGTTGACTCGATGAACAAGGAGTATTCCAGTGCACAGATTCAAGCAAAATATGATGCGATTGCCGCAATCGTCAATGATTCCTCGACCAAGGTCGACGGAGCGACACTTGGTTCGATCGCGAATCAGGCGACACTCGGATCGACCGTTAATATGGCGGTATTCGGTGGAATCATCGCGGGTATCGTCGCAGGACTTCTATACAATCGGTTCTACAACATTAAGTTACCGGATTGGTTAGCATTCTTCGGTGGTCGTCGTTTCGTTCCAATCATTACATCAGCGGTCATGCTCGTACTTGCTTTCATCTTTGGTTATGTCTGGCCGTTCATCGAGCAAGGCATCAACGGTGCTGGTGAATGGATGGTTGGTCTTGGTGCAGGAGGCGCTGCTCTGTTTGGATTCTTTAACCGTCTCTTGATTCCTGTCGGCTTACACCACGTCTTGAATAATATTTTCTGGTTCGTCTTCGGTTCATATGAAAAAGCAGATGGTACAGTCGCGAATGGCGACATCGCACGCTTTTTCGCTGGAGATCCGACAGCTGGGATTTATCAAGCGGGCTTCTTCCCAATTATGATGTTTGCCTTACCGGCTGCAGCTTTTGCGATTGTCATGGCTGCGCGTAAAGAAAATCGAAAAGCAGTTGCTGGAGCGATGATTGGTCTTGGACTGACGTCCTTCTTGACAGGGATCACGGAACCAATCGAGTTCTCGTTCATGTTCTTATCACCTGTTTTATATGTCATTCATGCAGTTTTAACAGGTCTATCGATGGCCATCGTTAACTTACTCGGTATTTTACATGGCTTCTCCTTCTCGGCTGGTTTCATTGATTATGCCTTGAACTTCGGGATTGCCACAAAACCATTACTTCTCATCCCGGTTGGTCTCGCGTTCGCGGTCGTCTATTACTTCCTATTCTACTTCATGATCACGAAATTTGATCTGAAGACACCAGGTCGCGAAGATGAATCGCTCGTCACAGACACGGGAGTCGTTCTGACAGACTCAGACGATAAATATGAACAACAAGCAGCTCAAATTTTTGCCGGATTGAAAGGAACAGACAACGTCACGTCGATTGATAACTGTGCGACACGCTTACGTCTCCAAGTCAAGGATCCAAGTATCATTGATGAAGCAGCGATTAAAGCGGCTGGAGCAAAAGGTGTCATGAAGATGGGTGCGACAAGTGTTCAAATCATCATTGGCACAGATGTTGAATTCGTTGCGGATGCGATGAAGCGACAGAAGTAAAGAAAAAACGACCTTTCCTGAGCTTAGGAAAGGTCGTTTTGCTGTACGTTCGCAACAGGTGCTGTTTTGCTTGACCGATAGATCGGATAAAAGATTCCAATCAAGATGATGACGATTCCAATCCATTGAGAGCTCATCAGATGTTCACCTAAAATTAATACAGAACAGATGACTGCTGTCGGTAATTCTGCCGCACCCAGTAAAGAGACGCTGGCTGGAGACAAATGAGGCGCACCCGCAGCAAATAAGAGTGGTGGCAAAATCAACGCGAATAGACCGAGTGGAATTGCATACAGAAGAAGACCGTTTTCGAAATTCGCAGAAGACAAGAACGTCGTCGGTGGATACATGATCATGACAAAAGCAAGACCACCTGTCATCATATAGAAGCTTTTCTTTATGACGGGTAGATGATTGGCAACGCGTCCACTAGCCAGTAGGAAAATCGAGAAACTAACAGCCGCTCCAAGACCGAATAATGTTCCACGCAGGTCGAGTGGGCTCGAGTAAGCAGCACTCGCGAGAATGGCTCCACCAATCAGTAGAATCGCAGACAGGAAGTGCGCGCGAGATGGTAAACGTTTGAATGCGAGAGCATCAATGATGACACCAATCCAAGTGAATTGGAATAAGAGAATGATCGCAACGGATGCCGATACGGTCTGAAGACTTTGGTAATAGAGATAACCGGTTGTACCGCTTGAGATACCAATCAGCATGAGAAGACCAGCTGTTTTGAGATCGAGACGAAGGTTTTTCGTAAATAAGGCAAGTCCGAAAATCATGAGCCAGCCGAAGAAAAATTGACTACCTGAAACGGCTGCTGAGTTGAATCCAGCGGCATAAGCGAGTTTGACGATCGTTGAGAGGACACCATAACTGATAGCGCCGATGAGAACGAATAAAGTTGCTTTTGAGCGATGCATGAATAAATTCCCTCCATTTTTAGTAAAAACCACGCAAAAAAGGTTGCAACGGGGCCTTGTCCAGGTTTTTTGGACAGGGTTTGGTTGCAACCTGTGTGATTTATTGAGTTGATGTGTCGAGCAAACGATACAGCCGGGTTTTCGTTTGATTATATTGAACGGTCAGCGCATTCCACTTCTTTAATGACGCGGTAGCTTTCCGTGTTAAACGATTTAAATCCGCTGTTGACTCATCAATCTTAACGAAATCCGGTTTTTTCGTCAAGCGTGAAAGCATTTTCTTTTCAGCGTCCATCGCTTGTCGATACGTTTTCGAGAACGTTTGAAACGTCTGCTGGCGTTCCTTGATGATTGCCACTAAGGCAGTTCCTTCTGTTTTTGCTTTACCATCAAGCTTGTTGACAGCATCCTTCAATTCTTCAAGATCGAGTGTAGCGTACATTTCTTTACGTAACGTGTCTTCTTGTTTTAATAGAACAAGCCGTTCGTCATTTAAGGCTTCTAATTCCTCTCGTTCATTTTGAGAGCGTTTGATTTCTTCAGCACCTGCATCAAGAACGGCTTGGTACGTATTAACTGAAATTTCGTCCTGACGAGCACGTTGATCAGCTAGCGTGAATGCCTTCTCTTCACCTTCGACTTGTTGCTCTAGCTGTTCATGAAGAGAAGCTGGTGAATCGTTGGAGCAGGCAGCGAGTCCGAAGCTCGACAGGAACAATACTGCTACGAATGATTTTTTCATCTGAATAGTAACTCCTTATAAATTCGAGTATTGCGCGAAATTGTACGGAATATGGAAATCTTCATCATAAATCGCGAATTGATAGCCTTTTTTCTGAAGTCCGGCAACAATGGCTGGAAGTGCTTTGATGGCTTGTGGTTGTTCATGTAAGAGTATGATTTCAAACGGACGTTCTGCTCGTCGAATGACCGTATTTGCTACTTCTTTTGCACTATCTTTGTAATACCAGTCCATTGAATCGATCGACCAGTCCCACACACGAAAGTCTGCTGAATGAATGGCAGATGCCATTTTTTTCGTGATGCCTGGATCAGAGCCATAAGGTGGTCGTGTCAAATGTGGTGTTAGCTTCGTCAACTCATGGATTTTCTTCTGAACACTTTGCATCTCTGAGACATACTTTCCTTTTTCGTACAATGTATCGTAATCATGCGTTTCCCCGTGTAATCCGATATAGTGTCCAGCTTTAGCAGCAGCTTTGACTTCTTGCGGAAAAGCCTCTACTTGTGATCCGAGATAAAAGAAAGTGGCACGAGTCTGAAGTTGATCCAATGTTCGAAGTAAGTCCGGTGTTAATGCAGATGGACCATCTTCGAATGTTAAATAGGCGACTTTTTTTGTTACACCATTCCATTTTTCCACGCGTGCTTTTTCCATATTGACGACAGGTACTTCAGTAATGGATTTACCTGTCGTAATGGATTGTTGCTCAGGAGTAAAAACGTATCGGTAAGCGACATATCCTCCAACTCCGAGAAAAACAAGTGTGAGAAGTAAGAAAAAACGTGGGAAAAACTTTCTTTTTTTGTACGCGGTCGTGGACCGAGTTCGCTAGCGTGGCTTGAGGTGAATGGATCCATCGTTGTCTGTCGCTCCTTTTGTCAAAAAATATCATATACAGATAATGTAACATTCTGACTGTTTCTTTTGTAACAAACAGATGACAAAAAGATGACGATAAATCGATTTTTCTAAAAAATATCGGTTTATTTAGAAAGAGTTTGCAAGAAATAAAAAAACAACCACTAATTAAGTGATTGTTTCATGTGTTATTAGTGTTCTGTTACAGCACACTCATCGCATTCCGTTTGATAGGATTCACATTGTTCATCCATCTCTTTTCCGCAATGGGCACACGTCTTGACGGGAAGTTCACGATAGAATGCAGCAGATGCTTCTTGGTAAAGGGGTTGTTCCATGTGTTTTTCCTCCTTCAAAGTAAACGCAATGATTTTTATCTTGTTTTCATTGTATTAGTACAGAAGTGTAAAGTCAACAATTGTTTTATAACAGTAAAGGCGTTTGAAGTACTGATAGAGGACAATGAAAAAGAGACATGCTACGATATCTAAGTAATCTGATAATGATAAGGGGGATTTATACATGACACAGGCAACACTTGATACAATGCGTGTCTTAACAGAAAGACGTTCCGTTCGCCATTACGACGAAACGTTCAAGCTTTCAAAACAGGAAGTGGAAGAACTATTAGAATGGACGACAGCGGCGCCGAGTGCTTGGAATTTGCAACACTGGCATTTCACGGTCTTTCATTCGGAAGAAGCGAAGCAGCAACTTGCACCGATTGCTTATAATCAGCCGGCTATCACTTCGGCTTCAGCAGTCATTGCAATCTTAGGTGATGTTCAAGCTAATCGAAACTACAATCCGGTTTATGGTCCGGCAGTAGAAGCAGGTGGCATGACAGAGGATTTGTTCGATTCGATCAAGGCACAAGTAGAGGGCGCTTATCAAAGTGAAGCATACGGTCGCGACGCGGCAATGTCGAATGCGAGTCTTGCTGCGATGCAATTGATGCTTGCGGCAGAAACACGTGGATTATCAACACTCGCAATGGGCGGATTTGATCATCAACGTTTTGCGGAAACGTTCATCACCGAGTCACGGTATGTACCGGTCATGTTAATTGCTGTTGGTAAAGCGGTCGAAGATGCGAAAAAACGTCCCGCACTACGTTTACCGATCGATCAAGTATCAACATTCCTGTAAGTCATTCAAAATGGAGGAAGTGGGGTTCAATTCCTCCATTTTAATTTTTTTTTATTTTTTTCGGAAAAAGACTTGTCAGCCTTTTAGTTTCTTGATATATTAATACATGTCCTAGCAAGTACATAACGTACTGCAAACATGATTCTGTAGCTCAGCTGGGAGAGCGCTACCTTGACAGGGTAGAGGTCGCTGGTTCGAGCCCAGTCAGAATCATACCGAAAGCCCGCTTCTCCTTTTAAAGGAAAAGCGGGCTTTTTTTATTATTTCTTTATCTCATCCTCTGTGACCCATTTATGGTTTTTCACCATCTCTCCACCGTCCGTCGGTTCATAGTTCACCATGTAGACCGTCGTTTTCTTTACTTCATCAATCGTCGCTTTTGCTCCATCCATACCTTTCATATGATCCGCTTTGACAGTCGTTTCATCACCAACTTGCAGTGGCTTAGTTGGAACGGGATCGAGTTCTTCCTGAATGACCCATTTATGATTTTTCACCATCTTTCCACCAGTAGTCGGTTTGTAACTGATCGCATAGACGACGGTATCGTAAGCTCCCGCAATCGTTGCTTTAGCTCCGTCCATACCGTCCATATGATCCGTCGTCAACGTGACGTTGCTTCCTTTCGGATAAGTCGGATCACTGGCTTCCTTTAAACCGGATGGTAGCTTTCCGTCGCTCGAATGCATCATATCTCCATGAGACATATCGTGTGAGTCACTATTACTTCCATCGTTATTGGCGGATCCACATGCACCGAGCCAAAGCGTAGAACTAAGAGCAAGTGCGGTTAATGTCAATGATTTTTTCATATATAACCCTCCTGAAGTCACTAGTCTTCTTTACTATACCCAGCGTATATGCAAATCGTGTGCAGATGAGGTGACAGTTTCGTTTGTCTGCATCGATCGCGTTTTTTTTAGCTATACTAAAAGTGGAGAGAAAAAGGAGGAATCGTCATGCGTCGTATTTCATACTCAGTTGGAGGAATCGTGCTTGCGGCATTTTTAATTTGTGGCAGTGTGTTGTTCGGGACATTGTATTATCAGTTGTCTCAAACACGAACGCAGGAAGTAGTAGACGGTTTACTGAACCGAGGAAATACACACCGTGATGTCCTTGTCGATTCCTATGACCAAACGACGATGCGCCATGTCAGCATGATGGAAGCAGATTCATCGTTTACTGTGGTGATCACTGATGCAGATGGAAAACAACTCGAAGCGTCACGACCTTTGTCGAATGAGATGAAGAGCATGTTAGAGCATACGGATTTTGATTACCGTCAACAAGGAAAAATCGTGACGATGCGTGACTTTTTAATGACGGACAGTCCCATCACCATTGACGGGGAACATCGTGGTCATGTATTCATGTTCGCTTCTAAAGAAATCGTAGATCACGTACTTGATCCGTTGAAACAGCAGTTTTTCCAAGTGGGTCTGCTAGCGCTTTTATTAGCAGGTGCGGCAAGCATTTGGACGACCCGACTCATTTCTCGTCCGTTGATTCAGATGGAAAAAGCGACAGCGCGTCTATTGGATGGGGAAGGTGGAGAGTTGCCGATTGATCGAAAAGATGAACTGGGACAATTGGCGCGTTCGATTCAGCAATTAAAACAAGATCTCGATTTTTTGAATCGGGAACGATCCGAATTTTTAGCAACCGTATCTCATGAACTACGAACACCATTGACATATATAAAGGGATACGCGGATATTCTCGAACGCCAAACGTTGACGCCGGATGAGCAACAACGCTACATTACGATCATTCGAGAAGAAAGTCAGCAAATGAATGAATGGATTGAGCAATTGTTTTGGCTAGCACGAATTGACGCCAATGCTTTTATGATGGAGCGAAAACCTGTCGATGTCGAAGACTTGATTCATCAAGTGATACGATTGATGCGTCCAGACATCGAACAAGAAAATGTTTCGTTCGAGATAGAAGGTGAGCGATTAGAAGTGATGGGTGACGCTCAGCAGCTCCGTCAGATGATCGTGAATATCATTGAAAATGCACGGCGACATACGACGTCGGGAAAAATTATCGTTCGTTATGGTGTCAACGCAGTAGGGGCTTTCATTCAAATCGAAGATACAGGAGAAGGGATCGCTGCAGAATCTTTACCTCATGTAACGAAACGGCTCTACCGAACGGAAGCATCTCGTTCTCGAAAACATGGAGGAACTGGAATCGGACTCTCCATCGTTGAAGCAATTGCTCAGACACATGGTGCAGAATTGAACATCAAGAGTCAACTTGGACATGGAACACAAGTGACACTGCAGTGGAAGGAGAAATAAAATGCCGCATGTATTGATCGTAGATGATGAACCGAGAATGCTTGAACTGCTCAAACTGTATATTCAGCCGTATGGGTACACGTGTCAGCTTGTGGATTCTGCGCAGCAAGCTCTTGATCTCTGCCGTCAGCACGTATTCGACCTGATTTTACTAGATGTCATGATGCCGGATATGGATGGCTGGACATGTTGTCGTCTCATTCGAGAACACTCTAATACCCCAATCTTGATGGTTACGGCTCGGAATCAGCGGGAAGACATCATTCGGACACGGGAAGTGGGAGCGAATGATTACATATCAAAACCGATTCAAGAAGGGGAACTGATCGGGCGAATGGAAGTTTTATTACAGCAACAGTATGATGGTCTATCCTATGACCGGGAAAGCTATCGTTGTAGTTACCTCCAACAAAAGATTTCGTTAACGAAGACGGAGTTTGAGTTGTTAGGTGTATTTTTAGATTCTCCACGACGTGTTTGGACGCGTGATCAGCTAACGACGATGTTATGGGGAGCGGAAGCGGCTGTAGACGAGCGGACGATCGACTCGCATATCAGACATTTAAGAGAAAAACTACGTGTTTGCGGTTTTCCGATTGAACAGCATTTGGAAACAGTTCGCGGAATCGGATACCGCTGGACACACCAGTAAGGGAGATTCAAATATGACGACACTTTATTTTGTACGGCACGCACATTCGACATACTCACCAGATGAGCGAACACGTCCACTTTCGGATACAGGACAAGCAGATGCGAAACGTTTACTTGAAACGTTTCAAGAAATTCCAATTGACAGATTTTGTAGTAGTCCGTATCAGCGAGCGATTGAGACGATTGCACCGCTCGCAGAGGCACGTCAAAAACCAATCATTGAGATAGAGGAACTACGGGAGCGATTATTAGCACCGGGAGAACTTGACGATTTTCAAGCAGCGGTCACATATGTATGGCAACATCCGGATGAAAATCCGTATGGAGGCGAAACGAATAAAGAAGCGTCGCAACGCATTCGGCAATTCATCGACGAACTAGTGGAGAAGCATCCTGACGAAACAGTTGTTCTTGGAACACACGGAAACATCATGGTGTTACTCTTAGAAACATTTGATCCGACGTTTGATTACGCATTTTGGAAGTCCTTACCGATGCCAGCTGTGTGTCGAATGGATGTGAAAGTAGGAAAACAGGTGAACATTCAAGTCGTACCACTTTTGGCGAATACAAAGTAAAAAAAGAGACGGAAACTGATGAGTAAATCAGTTTCCGTCTCTTTTGTAATTGAAGAAATCTTAAGGTGTAGGAACAGCACCTTCATGTTTTTTGATCAAGTCCGCTGTTAATTGACCGGACAAGGTGACCATTGGTACACCGCCGCCTGGATGTGTCGACCCACCAACGAAATAAAGTCCTTCGTACAAGTCACTCTTCGATGGAATCTTAAATCCACCATTTTTCTTCCGATCGGCTGCGACACCATAAATGGATCCACCGTTTGGACCGTACAATTCTTTCAAATCTTCTGGAGTGAAGCGATATTCGAACTCGATCGATTCACGCAAACCGTGAAGTCCCATCCGCTCCAATTTATCGAGAACGACTTCACGATACGCATCCCAGTCGACCTCACCTTTTTGAAGTGTGAGCGGTGGAACGTGTGTCAAGACGAATAAGTTATCCTTCCCTTCAGGAGCTTGGGAAGCGTCAGATTTTGACGAGACACCGACGTAAATCGTCGGATCCTCAGGAGGTGTTCCTTCTTTAAACATTTGGGCGAATTCACGCTCCGGATTTTCCGAGAAAAAGAAATTATGATGCGCGAGTCCACTGTATTCACGATTTACACCGAGTAGTAATACGAGTCCAGAAACGGACGGGGCGAACGATGCCTGTAATTTTTTAGCCTGTTTCCGGGCTTTCTTCTCAGGAACAATCCGTTCGTAAGTCGGAATGACCTCAAGGTTTGAGACGACGATGTCGGCTGCATGGAAGGTTCCGTTCGATAGAACGCCAACCGCTTTTTTATTTTCAAGGACGATTTGTTCAACGGGTGAGTTGAGATGAACCGTGACACGGAGCTCATCAAGCAAACGTTTCATGGCGCGCGCGATTTGGTACATCCCACCTTTGACATAATAGATGCCAAGTCCCATTTGAACATAAATCATTTGGTTGAAGACAGCAGGTGCCTGATAAGGATTGGAACCGACATACATGACCATGTAGTTGAACAGCTGTTCGAGATACGGATCATTGAGGTGTTTCTTTGTTCCGGTCGCGACCGTATTCATCGGGTCCATCTTTAATAAATCAGACATCGTATGATATTTTTTTAAGTCTTTTAAATCTTCAAGACTGTATTTATAAAAACTGTCGAGACATAAGTCGTACATTTGTTTTGAATACCGGAACAATTCGACGAAATCAGCCCGCGACGAGACTTGTTCGACTTCTTCAAGCATTCCAGGTAAATCACCTTTGACATCGATTTTTGTTCCATCCTCAAAAAATGTGCGCCATTGTGGCTCGATGCGTTCGATTTCTAAGTAATCATCTAAGTTCCGATGTACGCTTGAGAAGAGTTGTTCCAGTACCCAAGGCATCGTTAAGATGGAAGGACCAGTATCGAAAGTAAATCCCTTTCCACTACGTTGATTCAGTTTCCCTCCGACGTTCGCATTCTTTTCAAGCATCGTGACTGCATAACCATCTCCAGCCAAACGAATGGCAGCAGACATACCAGCAAGACCTGCTCCAATGACAATTGCGCGTTTCTTCAAATGAATCACTTCTCCTTTAGTAGATGAATGGAATCAATCGTTTTCGTTTCGCAGCCCATACCGTATAGGCAGGTCCAAAACCTTTCGTTAACATCGCTTCCTCGATTCGAATCCGGTAGAGCAAGAAAATGAACATCAGAAGTCCAGAGAGAATGAAAAGTCCGAACTGACCGGTGAACAGGGGGAAGCTCATCGTAATCAACAACAATCCACTATATAACGGGTGACGTAAAAAGCGATAGGGACCGCTACTGACGAGCTGATCACCAGACGCCACGACGACATGACGAGTGAACTGTTGCTTTAAGTGGAGAATTCCCCATAGACGTAAGGAAACACCACACCATAACAAAATGCATGAAGAGATGCGCATGACAGAAGAAACGGTTTCATTCGCAAAGAGGAAAGCGCAGACGATCGTTCCGCTTAGGACAAGGAAAATCAAATAAAAACTAACTTGTTCTGCTGCGCCTGACTTAGACTCGGAGCGATTCCGGAAACGAATCATCTCACCAATCCAGCAGATACTACCAATACTGAAAATCCATTCCCAAAGTGACACGTACGCTACTCCTTTCTACATCAGAATCATGTTTCGAAAACGCATACATCATTATTTACCCATTGTAATTCGTCCTTAAGCTACATTTAGAAAACTTCAGAAATACTTCATTTTCATGACAAGCATTCCGAAAGAACCCTGTTTGAAAAAAAGAATGGTATTCTAATCTAAAATATGGATGCAGATTAGAACATGCATAAAGGAGATAAATGATTCATGAAATACATCACGACACTCATCACGACGTTGACATTAACAGCGGTCTGTACATCAGTGTATATACCAACGGTCGAAGCATCGACTTCTACTTATCGACAAGCAAAGACATCCCTTCATTTGCGTAAAGGAGCATCGATTGATCAACCGAGTCTTGCCGTCATTCCGACGGGGATCTATGTGACGGAACTGTCGAAAGTCGGTACGTGGTCAAAAGTACAATATGGTACGAAGATTGGGTATGCGAGTACGAAGTATCTACTGACGGATGAACAAATCGGTGGAAAACGGATCGGTAAGACCCTCATCGCGAATAAGAACTTAGCGCTCCGCTCGACGTACGCTCCTGGTGAGAATCAACAAGCAAGAGCAGCGTTTGAGAAAATGCGTATAGCGGCTAAAAAAGAGGGAATTACGCTCGTTGCATTTAGTACATATCGCTCTTATGCCTATCAAAAACGTTATTTGATAAATATGTTGCGCGTGATGGATATGAGAAGGCGAGTACGTATAGTGCGGAACCTGGAAAAAGTGAACACCAGACTGGTCTTGCGTTTGATATCGGAGGCGCTGATTCAACAAAATACGCCACGTTCAGCTTTTCAAAAACAAAAGAGGCAAAATGGTTGTTTGCGAATGCTCACCGCTATGGCTTCCATCTCCGCTATCCATCGGGCAAAGAATCTTGGACGGGTTATACGTATGAGAGCTGGCACTATCGGTATGTCGGAGCAACGCTTGCCGCTCGCCTAAAAGTCAGTGGACTAACAATGGAAGAGTATTTCCATCTCGCACCATGGAAACCAGTAAAGGTTTCGACTTCTTAAAAATATGGTAAATAGAGGATGTTGACTTAGTCGGTTATTCGTCTCAGGTGAAAGAGGTGGAACGAATGGCAAAAAAAGATGCGAAACATCACATCATGACGTTTACGTTCAAAGAAGAAGCGACATCCTATCAAGTGTTCAGTGAGTTGAAAAAGTATCATGCGCGAGGGCAAGTCGATTTCGAACAGATTGCTGTCATCAAGCGAAATGAGAATGGTGCTTTTTCATTTGAAGATGCTGTAGACCTAAGTGGATCGAATCGCGCCGTTAAAGGTTCCTTGATCGGAATGGCCGTTGGTATCTTAGGTGGACCGTTCGGCATCTTGCTTGGTTCGATGACGGGTATGCTGATCGGCGGATCGAAAGACATGAAGGAAAATCAAGAAATCCAAGAGACATTCAAACGGACACTCGGTGTCATTCCACCTGGACAAACAGGAATCATCGCGATTGGTGAAGAGTTTGAACCATCCGTTCTCGATGGATTAGTGGCGCAACATGATGGTACTTTGGAACGAACGGATGAACAGTTAGAGTCATAAGGTCTTATAGAATGAAAAGGAGCCTATCGCTTTGATTGCGATAGGCTCCTTTCATGTTCATTTACTTAGTCGTACGTTCTTTTTTTGCTTTTTTAAAGAAGAACAATTCGTAGACGACAGGAACGATGATAAGTGTTAACAACGTAGAGGTCGTTAATCCACCAATGACCGTCAAGGCAAGACCTTTTGAGATCAATGTTCCGGAAGAAGTCGTTAATGCGAGTGGTACCAATGCCATGATTGTTGCAAATGCGGTCATCAGGATTGGGCGTAATCGCGTTTTACCAGCTTCAATCAATGATTCGCGAATCGGCATACCGCGTCCGACGTTTTGACCGATGCGGTCGACGAGAACGATTGCGTTCGTGGTGACGATTCCGATCAACATCAGGAAGCCGATCATGACACTAACAGACAATGGTTCATTCGCAAGGAAGAGTGTGACGAGTGAACCAATCGGAACAAAGATCAGAGATGACAAGATGATGAACGGAATCCGAGCTTTTCCGAACGTAATCAACATTGTCAGGTACACGAGTCCGATCGCAACGACGATTGCGATTCCGAGTGATTGGAAGATTTCGACCGTATCATCATTTCCACCACCACTTGTCAGCGAGACACCGTCTGGTAAATCGATTTTTTCGACGTCAGCTTTTACAGCGTTCGAAACGTTTTGAACGTCGTCTCCTTTAACCTGTCCAGATACGCGAGCATATACTTTTCCATCGAGCTTCTGAATCGATGTGAATGTCTCGACTTCATTGACGTTCGCAACATCTTTCAAAGCGACAGGACCGTTTGCTGAGAAGAGTTGGACATCTTCGAGATCTTCTTTTGAGACGAGACCTTCTTCATAAGATAATTGTACGTCTTGATCCTTATTGTCGAGATTGAGCGTTCCAACCGTGACAGGCTTCGTTTGATCGTTGACGGTACCGAGAATCTGGAAACCAGATAGTCCGCGATCACTTGCTTTCTCAGGATCGATTTCTACGAGATACTGCTTTTGTTTTTCGCTGAAGTTGTTCGTGATATATTTCAAATCATTATTTTTCGACATGTTATCCTCGACGAGTTTTGCCGCCTCTTGAAGAGCTTCGAGGTCGTTCGAGAACAAGTCGACATCGACGTTGTTATTCGATGGAGGACCACCTGTTGATAGTTCAGCCACACTGATTTTAACATCGACGTTTTCATCTTGAGCGATGTTTTCCATCTGTGTCTCAAGTGATTTGATCGTTTTCTCGACGTTTACGCCGTCTTTTAGATTCAAGAAATAACTTGCTTTATTATCGAGACGTAAGCCTGTCGTGAAGTCACGTGCTCCAACAGAAGTCGTCACGTCAGCAATGGCTTGTTCTTTGTCGAACATTTTTTCCATCTCAAACGAAACGTCACTTGTTTTTTCAAGTGATGTAGCAGCAGGAAGTTCAAGCGATGCCGTCAAGGTCTTCGATGCTTCGTTCGGAATGAACGTAAAGCCGAGACGCGGTACGATCGCCAAAGAACCACCGAGAAGGACAAACGATACGACCAAGATGATTGCCTTGTGCGAGAGTGATTTTTCAATCAGCTTGCCATACCAACGTTGAAGAGCACCTTCTTTTTCTTCCGCTGGTACCTTCTTGAATGCAAACTTCGCGAGAATCGGTACGATCGTGATTGCCACAAGTAGTGAAGCAAGTAATGAGAAAATAATCGTCAAAGCGAACGGTAAGAAGAACTTACCAGTAATCCCACCGACAAATCCAATCGGTAGGAAGACGACGACGGTCGTCAGCGTCGATGACGTGATTGCTTTTAGAATCTCTTTCGTCGATTGTTCGATGATCTCATCCGTCATACCGGATTCGGATTTTCGGACGCGCCGGAAGATGTTCTCGATGACAACGATACTATCATCGACGACACGACCGACTGCAACAGCCATCCCACCAAGTGTCATGATGTTCAGGGAGATATCTTGCCAGTTCAAGAAGATCGCTGCGATGAGTAATGATAAAGGAATCGAGACGATGGCAATGATCGTTGCACGTAAGTTCCGTAAGAATAAGAGTACTGCGAGTGATGCGAAGAGGGCACCAAGTAATCCTTCTTTGACGAGTGTCGCAACGGACTCCTCGATATCCTTCGCTGAATCAATCCCAATCGTATAGTCGACTTGGTCGTCATATTTATTGAGGATCTTCGTGACTTCATCTGCGATTTCGACCGTATTGGCATCTTGTTTTTTCGTGATCGCCATCGATAAGGAATCTTTTAAATCGTAACGTGTTTTTTCACTTTGTTGTGAGACTGCTTCGATTTTTGCGATATCCTCTAGGCGAATCGGTTCTGCAGGTTCAGAAGCCTGATCTGCAGCTGCATCACCTGTTGTACTTGGTGGTCCTTGCGTTGCCCCTTGTGGTGGACCGCCAGCAGATGAACCACCTGTTTGACCGTTACTTGATGAACTAGCCGCACCTGCAGCAGGTGTCAATTGGAGATTTTTTAGTTTATCTAGATTTTCTAATTTTTCCTCAACACGAATCGGAATTTTCGAATCGTTTTCCGATAGCTGACCAGATGGGAACGAGACATACTTTCCATTAATTTGTTCCTTGATGCTTGAGAGCGAGAGACCCGCTTCCGTCGCTTTTCCCTTATCGACGGTGATTTGAACGAGATCATCCTTATAGCCACCAACCGACACGCTGTTGATGCCTGGAATCTTATTAAGTTCAGGTTCGATATCTTCCTTTAGAATTTTTTCGATGTCTTTGCCATCTTTGCTAAAGAAAGAGATATTATAGATCGGGAACGATCCAAAGGACAGACGATTTAATTTCGTCGTTGCTTCCTCCGGTAGATTCGCATCTTGGATGGCAGCATCGATTTGTTGTTCGACCTTATCCATATCGGTATCGAACGGGAATTCGATGTTTAAGATACCGATACTTTCATAAGAAGAACTTGTTAGCTTGGTAGCCCCTTCAATTCCTTTAAGGGAAGTTTCAAGCTTTGAGACGACTTGTTTATCGACATCGTCAGGTGATGCACCAGGGTAAACCGCTTCGATTGAAATCTGAGGAAACTCGATTTCCGGGAACTGATCAACTTTTAATTGTGAGAAGGAATACACGCCTCCTAAAATCAATAGGATTGCAATGATGAAGACAGCAACCGAGTTCTTCAAACTAAATCGGGTTAAAAAGTTCATATGAACGCTCCTTTCTTTTTATATGTGCTTATTTACATAGTAGAGGACACTCATAGAACCCGCAACTTTAAAACTGTTTTTATTTAAAAAGATCATTTTGAAAAAAGATAATTTTTTTTGTTAAAAAGGCTTTACACTTTTCGATATGCTGCTATAATAAAAACATACCCAGTAACAACACAGCATGATTCTGTAGCTCAGCTGGGAGAGCGCTACCTTGACAGGGTAGAGGTCGCTGGTTCGAGCCCAGTCAGAATCATACCGAAATCGTTCCTTTTCGAAGGAGCGATTTTTTTGCGTTAAAAAAACTATTCCCGAAATCAATCAGGAATAGTTGGAAGGGAGGTAAATTGTTTTATTGAATTTCGAGATGAAGATCGCCGCGCTTCGTCCACCCTGCGACAGTCGTCAATCGATAGAAGACGAGCGTCAGGACACCAGGTAGAACGACACCAGTCAAGAAGAAGACGAGGAACGCCTGAGGACCTTGGTTGACGAAGATATTGAGTGGGGCAATCATCGAATTGAGTCCAAGTCCTGCGAGTTCGTACGGTACTTTCAAAGAGAGAAGAAGCGTCGCGACAGGAGCTGAAATCATCGCTGCGAGAAACGGTGCAACGACAAGACGTGGATTTTTAACGATATTCGGGAATTGTACTTTAGGTGTTACAAAGAATGAAGCAATCAAACCACCTGGATCCGTCTGACGGTATGCCATCAACGTGAAGCCGACGAATTGAGCGGAACAGCCAATGAGTGCAGCGGCACTCGCTACAGGATCAAGTTGCAAAGCGATAGCGAGTGCAGCGGACGAAGCAGGAGACATCAATAAGACACTAAAGATGAGTGCAATAACAAGAGATGTAGCAATAGGAGAAGACTCGACTGAAGCTGTGATCATGGCACTGAATTTTGTAAGGAGTGGTGTCGTGACGGCAGCAGCACCGATTCCGGTCACACCGCCAGCAAGGACAGCGCTCATTGGGATGACCATCATGTCAAATTTCGTTTTTCCAGTCATGCGTTTTCCGACGTATACAGCGACAGCAGCCGCGAGTAATGCACTGATCGGCTGACCGGGTACAAGAACGAGTCCAGAAGCAGTCGATTGAAGGGCGGCACCACCGATCGTCGCTGCGATCATCGCGCTGAACAGCACAAGTGTGTTTCCTCCGAGCTGAAAGGCAATACCGGCACCAAGCGCGGGAGCGAGTAGTACTTTTGCGACACCACCAATCGTCAGTAACATTTGGATATGTAGAAGATTTCCGAGTGTCTCAATCAGAAGTCCGACACCAAGTGTTACAAGAACGGCATTTGCCATTCCAGCTGATACTTTTACCATTCGATCCATCGCATATTCTTTCAACGTTGTCATCCTCTCTCTATCTATCTCTATTTTTTGCCATGAAAAAAGCCTATCCGTTTTTGGGATAGGCGCCACTCATTCTGTGCGGGCGCCTCATTCGATGCATCGAAAGAAGGGCCCAAAAATCATTTCCGCTTCATCATCGGAAAAGTTTTCAGTCCCTCATGCATAGAATAATCAGTCGTCCGGCTTGGTTAAATGGCTGTTGCGTCGGAATCATTCGATCGTGCCCCTCTCTGTGAATTTTTCTAAGCCTAACATGCTCTTGATCAATAATCAATATTTTCTGACAATTTATTTTTCCTGAAATCTGACAGGAATTCACGATATCATCGGGAAATCCTAATGTACCAACAATGGAGGCGTTTACATGAAAGTTATGCTTTTTACAGATATTCACGGCAATGCATCAGCTTTGCGTGCTGTATTGTCCCATCTTGATCAACAAACAGATATCGATGCCGCTTATTGTCTCGGTGATCTTGTCGGTATTGGACCAGAGCATAATGAGGTCATCGATTTATTAAGACAACGGTCTGATATCCAGACGATTTCTGGAAATCATGATGAATGTGTCCTTGCTTTAATCCATGGGGAGACCTATCCCGATAGTTACCGACATGCTAAAGAGCACCATCAATGGATCGCGGATACGTTGACGCAAGAGAATCAAAAGTATTTGGAGCACTTACCACGTATCTTAAATGTTACGCATCAGGAACAAACGATGCACCTGACGCACTATGCTTACGCCGACCAGACGAAGAAGATTGGTGAAGAGCCATTAAAGCAAGCAGTGGATGGAACGAAAGAAAGCTTATCCGTCCTGTTTGCTGGAAGTGAGGCACGGATCATTGGTTTCGGTCATCATCATCCAGCGCAACAAGTCGAGACAGAGCAAACGCTCTTTATTAATCCAGGTGCACTTGGATGTCAGGAAACAGCTGTTGCTCCAGTAGCAATTATCGATTGGGAGAAGGACCAAGTCCGTTCAGAAATCCTGAAGATTTCATATGATGATCGACCATTTCTAGATGTGCTCAATACGACGAAAATGCCGGAACGTGAGTTGATGCGCCGCCTCTTCTTCGGTAGTAGGACATGAAAAAACCTTCATGAAATGTTCATGAAGGAGTTCAATCAAGACGATAGTTTTGTCATGACCGAGATAAGACACACGACAATCAGTAACATGATACCAATGTTTCGTTTCAATGGATGGCGTGACCAGTAAAAGAATAGCGCAAGGACAGGGGCCACAAAAAAGGCAACGATGAGACTAATTAATGTTGCAAGAAATAATACAAATATCCAAAGTTTGCTCGTTATCCGGTATACCTGCCACATGTCGTAAAGCGACATGAGTGTATAAGCGAGCAACACAAAGATGATTCCGGTCGATAAACTCAAAGTAATCATCACTCCATTCTCTATTTAGTATAAAGGAGGGAGCGAGAATGATTATACGACTTGAAGTAAAAAACGTGACGAATCGATGAACGTACGATGATATGCTGTAACGAAAGAGAAAGGGGAAGGCACCTATGTCAAATATCTATCGTCGTTTTTTTCTGTTTCCGGATATTTTGATCATGCTCGTATTACTGATTGCGATCAGTAGTTATGTCTTTGCTCAGCCATTTCATTGGTCGATTTTACTGTTCTTTTGTCTTGGACTGATCATCTTTAGTTTCAGTGAATACCTGACCCATCGCTTTTTGTTTCATTTGCCACCACCTAAGAATACGTTCGGACGAAAGCTGTTGAAGCGACTTCACTACGATCATCATGCGCATCCGAATGAACTGCATCTGTTGTTTTTGCCCGTCTGGTATTCCTTGCCGAATCTTAGTTTCTTTGTGGCTCTGACCTATCTTCTGATGCAATCGGTCGTCTCGACAGCCGCAGCTGCAAGTGGATTGATCGTCATGTTACTCGTTTACGAGTGGAAACATTACGTGGCACACGTTCCACTGAAACCGAGAACACGTTTTGGAAAATGGATGAAAAAGACGCATCTATTACATCATTTCAAAAATGAACACTATTGGTTTGGTGTATCCAATCCGGTGGGAGATTGGTTGTTTGGCACTTTGAAGGATGAAAAAACAGTTACTTCTAGTCAAACAGCACGAAATTTAGAAAAGAATCGAGAATATGAAAAACCGCCGATCAGCTGACCGGCGGTTTTTCAATTCATAAAATGCGTAGCATGGCACGACGAATCGTATCTAATTCTAAAGGTCGAGCAATCAATGGCCATTCGGCAATTAGCGCAATGTACGTCCGGAAAATCAGAAAGGCTGTGACATCGACTGGTACATCACGATCATCTTGTCCAAGGCGCGTCTCAAGTAGCGTTTTAAGATATTCGACGACATGTCGTTCGATACGTGTCCGTAGTTCCTGCATCTCTTGTAATTTTAAGTTGCGTGTTTCTTCGATGATTTGAAGAATGAACAAATGTTGTTGCTGATGATAGACGATGGCGTCAATCATTGCTTGTTTATTTTCTTCTACCGTCGCATGTTCGACGTAAGCGCGTTCGGCTTCTTCTTTCATTTCTTGCAGCACACGTGTTACGAGCGATTCGAACAGGTTGAGCTTACTTTCAAACAGTTGGTAGACAGTCGGTTTTCCGACGTGAGCGCGTCGGGCGACACGCTCAATCGTCGTACCTTTATAACCAAGTTCAGAAAAGCAAGCCATCGCTGAGTCTAGTATCAGTGTTTCTTTATCAGACTGTGTCATGTTGTTTTCGTCTCACTTTCGTTGAGAGTAGAATCCGTTTGGCTCCGAGCCCTCCAACAAAGCTGATGATCAACGCGACGACTAAGATAGTCGCAAGGACTTGACTGTTTGAGATGAGGGCGTCTGTCACACCAAGTCCAAGAGCTTCACGGAATCCGCCGACTGAATACGTCATTGGTAAGAACGTATGGATGGCTTGGAAGAAGCTTGGCGTCATCTCGACTGGGAACGTACCACCACTACCACCGATTTGAAGCAGAAGTAGTAGGAAGGCAAGGAACTGTCCGACGCGACCGAGTAGCATCGCGAGCGTGAACAGAATCGTAATGAACGTCATACCTGTTAAGGCAGCAAATCCATAGAGCGCAGGAACACTCGCGACATCAGCATCCAGGACATAAACGATGGCTGTAGCCGCTGCGACACCTTGTAAGGCTCCAATCGGTAAGATGAGTGATAATTTACCGACAAGGAAGCGCCATGTCAGACTTTCACCATGTTCTGGACGAATCTGATAGACAGACGAGAACATCAAGGCACCTGCGAATAAGGCAATACTAAGGATATAAGCTGATAAACCAGAACCGTAGTTGTTGACCGTCGAATAGTCATGTTCTTTTAAGACGACGGGTTCTGCCAGCATATTATCCCGCTCTTTCGTCGGCTTGACGGTTGCGTCTTTAGCCCCTTTGCTGAGCTCATCCTTCAATGTTTTAGCACCATCTTCAAGTTTTGTGTTGGCATCCGCGATTTTCGAAGCCCCATCGGTCGTTTTGCCGATTCCGTCCGTAATCGTAGTTGAACCAGAAGCCAATTGTCCTAACCCGTTATTTAACGCGCTAGCACCTGTTTGGAGTTGATGTGTGCCATCTGACAGTTGGTTCGCACCGTCAGCCAGTTGTGCGCCACCTGTTGCGGCTTTATGCACACCTGCAGTATATTGACCGAGTTTTTCATTGAATGTTTGTTGACCACTTGCTAATTGTTGTGCACCAGACTCGACTTGTTTCGCACCGTCGACGAGTTTCACTTGACCTGCGTTCAGTTGTGATACAGCTGATTCGACTTGTTGACCACCTGCAGCCAGTTGACCAATCTTCTTCGTCGCGTCCGTTGCTTGAGCAAGACTCTGATCAATCGCGCCTTCTTGGGCGGCGAGATTTTGGATGTTTTCTTCTAATGAACCGATAGAACCGAGTAACGTTTGTTTTTCTTCATCCGATAACTGTTCAGAAGCAGAAATGACTTCTTTTAGTTGCGCGACGTTTGCTTCAAGTGCTTCACGACGTGCTCGTAAATCTTGTTTCGCTTTTTCAGCATCTTGATTAAGTTGCGTTAAAAAGGCGTTGGCAGCTTGTGCTTTTTCATCCAATTGATTTAATCCATCCGTCAATTGAGGAATTTTTTCATTAAGCTGAGCCGTACCTGCAGCCAGTTGCTCTGCCCCTTGACGGACTTGTGTCGAGCCACCGCTGAGTTTCGTTGCTCCGTCTTCTAGTTGTGCAGCACCGGCTTGTAATTTGCCACCATTTTCGTCTAGCGTGTTCAACCCAGAAGACAACTCACCCGTTTTTTGGGCGAAGAGGGCAGTCTTTTCGTCGAGTGTCGTGACGCCGTCACTGAGTTTTTTAGAACCTTGATTTGCTTCTCCGAGTTTTTCGGACAGTGTCAGACTGCCATCTGCGAGCTTTCCAAGATTCGTTGCCAGTGTTTTGGCACCATCCGCTGTTTTATGGTTGCCATCTTCTAGTTTAGAAGAACCGTCCGATGCCTTTTCCATACCGTTTGCGATTTTCTTCAACGCACCGAAGATCGCACTACTGTATTGTTTCGTCACGGATTTTCGGATCTTTTCGTTTAATTGTTTTGCAGCCGTACTCGAAATTTGTGTCCCCGAGTAGTTTTTGGCTGGATTCAAGTAATACTCCAACTCAATCTTCTTCGGATGATCATCGAGTAGTGTTGTTGCATTTTTAGAGAAGTTCTTCGGGATGACGACCGTCATATAGATTTTGCCGTCACGTAATTCTTTTTCGGCTTTGTCCTTAGATAAGAACTGCCAATCAAAATCATCATTTTTTTTGAGTTTGTCGACGAATTGATCCCCGATGTCGACTTTCTCTCCTTTAAACTTCGTCGCCTTGTCCTCGTTGACGATAGCGACCTTGATGTCTTCTGTTTGACCGTATGGGTCCCAGAATGCAGATAAGAAGATGGAGTTGTAGAGAAACGGTACGAGGATGAGGGCGAGAATGACGACAATCATCATCGGACTCTTCAATTTCTTCCATTCTGAGCGAAACATAAATACAAATCCCCTTTCTAAAACTCAAAACTTATTTGGGTTTTAGGTTTTGATGAGGTTTACTTTACTCTCTTCATTAAAAAAAGCAATCTATAATCTCGATTTCACATAAAAAAGACGACTCACGGGGAGTCGTCTTAGAAAAACGAGTTAAGGAAGCAAAAGTAGTTTTCCTGTGCTGCGTCGACTTTCTAAAAAGTCATGTGCTACTTTGCCATCAGATAATCTGAATGTTGTAGGAGAAGACAGGGTGAGATGATTGGATAGAATCCAATCAAATAATTCACCAGATCTACGGATTCGTTCTTCAGAAGATGTTAATACGTTCCAAAGTTCACCACCCGTCAATGTTTTGGACGTATCCATCAAGAAGCGAGGATCGACAGATACGGGATCGCCGCCTGCCATACCATAGAAGACAACAGTTCCATGGACTTTTGTCACATGGAAACTATCCATTAAGGTAGAACCAATGGATTCGTAGACCACATCAACCCCTTTACCAGAAGTTTGCGCGAGCACGTGCTCGACCCAGTTCTCGGAATATAAATAGACAGATTCACAGCCAGCAGTTTTAGCGATCTGTGCTTTCTCAGGAGAAGACGTCAATCCAATCGGAGTTGCCCCAAGCAAACGAATGAGCTGTGTCAAAAGCTGACCAACGCCACCGGCGGCTGCGTGCACTAAGACGACATCTCCCGGTTGGACATGGTAGCTATCACGAGTTAAGTAATGCGCTGTTAACCCTTGTAATAAGATAGAAGCTGCTGTTTCGTATGAGATATCGTCAGGAAGCGGAATCAATTTATCGACGGGTGCTACGACGTACTCAGCGTTCGCAAGCGGAATGTCCGCAAAAGCAACTCGTTGACCTACGTGGAACGTTGAAACAGCTGAACCAACCGCTGTGATGATGCCTGAACCTTCGTAACCTAAAATATAGGGGGGTTGTCCTTCCAAATGGTAGTTTCCTTTTCGGCGATAGATGTCTGCAAAATTCAGACCGATCGCTTTCATTTCAATCAGAACTTCCTGTTCAGTAATTGTTGGCGTTGGCACGTCTTCGAAGCGTAATACATCAGAACTCCCGAATTCGTGGAAAGTTAATGCCTTCATCTCAACACATCCTTCTTTTAAATCTGCTTTTAGTATAAGGCAGAACATCTGAAAATGATGGACAGATGCGTTACACTAGAAAAAAAGATGAAAGAAGGGACGTTATGAAACGTGTCTTAATGGGAGGAATTCGTTTTTATCAAAAAGTCATCTCTCCCATGAAACCAGCCACATGTCGATTCTATCCAACATGCTCCCATTACGGGATGGAGGCGATTGAACGTCATGGTGCGGTAAAAGGTAGTTATTTGACGACGCGTCGATTGTTACGGTGCCAACCGTTCCATCCAGGAGGCCTTGACTTCGTTCCAGAACCCGATCAATTTAGTTGGAAAGCACCGCTGCAACGGGAAAATCCACGGGAGAAGGCGGAAGAAACGAAGGAGTAAGTCATGTGAAGGTTCTCTCTTGTTTAATGAAGTAAGAACAAAAAAAGGGAAGTATGTTATCGGTAATTTCCGATAACATACTTCCCTTTTTGTTCTACTTACAGACGATCATAGTTTACCCGTTAAAAACTGTGCTTCGCCAAGACCGAAGCTCCAGTCGGCTGCATCATTTTCAACGATCGAAACCATCAAATCAGTCGGTGCGAGTCCACAGTTTGCTTGTAAGCGTTCGGCGAGTAATTGGTAGAGACGTTGTTTTTTCTCTTCCGTCCGCGTTTTACTCGTCACACTGATGAGGACGATATCTTTACTCCGTTCAAACCCAAGTCCTGTATCTTGAATGACCATCTCATGCGCTTTATGCGTGTGCACGATTTGATAACGATCGCGCTCCGGCACATCAAATGCTTCGACCATCGCATCGTGTGCGGTGTCGAGTAACGTTTTTAACTCTTCTTCTGAACGTCCTTCAATGACGTCGAATCGTAATAACGGCATGTGAAATCACTCCTTCACAAAATTATGTAGAGTAGGGGGAAAACCCTACTCATATATTACTCGAAGAATGGTTTGTATTGACGACGATCGTGCATGACAGACAACCATTGGACAGTCGAGAATTCTTCAAGTACCCACTCACCGTTGAAGCGACCGAGTCCTGAATCTTTTTCACCACCAAATGGCATATGTGGCTCATCGTTGACCGATTGATCGTTGATGTGAATCATACCTGTCTCGACTTCAAGCGCAAAGGCAGTCGCGCGTTCAATAGAAGAACCATGGACAGCGCCACTCAATCCGTATGGAAGTGAGTTCGCGATTTCGAGTGCCTCTTCATCCGTATCGAACGGGATGATGACAGCAACCGGTCCGAAGATTTCATTTTTAGCGAGTGGCATATCATTCGTAACACCAGTCACGACAGTAGGTGCGATGACGTTATCTTTTGCTTCGCCGCCGACACGAACGGTTGCACCCGCAGCTTTTGTTTTCTCGAGATCTTCAAGAATTCGTTCAACTTGTGATTGGTTGATGAGCGGTCCGACTCGTGTCCGCTCATGTGATGGATCACCGTATTGTAGCTCTTTTACACGAGCAACGTATTTCTCGACGAATTCATCATGAATCGAAGAAGCGACGAGAATTCGGTTCGTCGACATACAAATTTGACCTTGGTGATAGAACTTGCTGTAGACAGCAGATTCGACCGCGCGATCGAGATCAGCATCATCAAGTACGACGAAGACGTTGTTTCCGCCAAGTTCAAGCGCTGTTTTCTTTAGATGTTTACCAGCAAGTTCACCGATATGACGACCTACTTCAGTTGATCCTGTGAATGAAATTAAACGTGGTACAGGATGTTCGACGATAGCATCACCGATTTCTGAACCGCGACCGACGATGACATTCAAGACACCTTTTGGCAATCCAGCTTTTTCAAACAGACTAGCAAAAATCAATCCGCCTGAAACAGGTGTGTCCGTAGCTGGTTTAACAACGACTGCGTTCCCGATGGCAATAGCAGTAGCGATCGACCGCACAGCTAAGTGGAACGGGAAGTTCCATGGACTGATGACACCGATGACGCCAAGTGCTTTACGGTAGATCCGGTTTTCTTTACCTGGTACGACCGATGGACGAATTTCACCGTGCATCCGAAGTGGGAATGTCGCAGCTTCCTTGACGATCAAGACAGAAGCAAGGAATTCGCCTTCCGCTTTAATACGTGTACTTCCGGACTCTTTAATCAACCATTCGATGATCGTTTCTTTCTCCTCGTACAAGACTTTCAAGAAGTTTTCGATCAAGCCTTGGCGTTTTAAGGCAGGAACTTTCGCCCAGTCTTTTTGAGCGACTTGAGCCGCTTCATATGCGTCATCTAAATCTTGTTGGTTCGCGGCAGAGATCGTGAAGAGCTCTTCACCCGTGAAAGGATTCGTGTTCGTCATGTTGCTGTCACTTGCGCCTGTGCGCCACTGACCGTCAATATAAATTTTCGTGAAATCTGTATGCAATGTAGCTTCGTTTTGTTGAGCCATATCATTTCATCTCCCATTCGTTTTCATAACAATTAAGTTATTCACGTTATGAAAAGAAGTAAAACACATCCGTGCACTTCGACCAAACATATTGCTCAAAGTCAGTCAGTCAGATGGGTTTTAAAGCGCTCTAAATCAGGAAATCAATCAGTATAGTGCTATAAAAAGGAGGAATTTTATTTTGAAGAAGCTGAAAGTCCTGTCTCGAGAAATCAATTGGTGGTGGCCATTGTTATATGGTCTCATTGGGATTGGTTTGACGGGAATCGTGACGTGGTTAGATGTGTATATATCAGACTGGTTTCCAAAAGAGTGGCAAACGACACTTGGCTTAGCGCAGACAATCCATAGTTCGGTCTTTACCGGACTGCTCGCCATGATGACATTCACGTTCTCGACCATCCTGGTTGTATTGACGACCTATTCATCACAATTCTCACCTCGGACATTGCCTAATTTCATCGAGAATCGACAGGTGCAACACATCTTTGGCATATTCATTGGAGCGGTCAGTTACTCGATGACGATGCTCTTTTTCCTTCGTCCGGCTTTGAAGACGAGCGTCGTCGCTTCGACAGTAGCCGTTCTCGTCGTGTTGATATCGATCGTCGCATTCGTCGCATTCATTCATATCGTCAGCCAGTCGATTCGCGTGACGACATTACTCGATCGATTACACGAAGAAGGGAACGAATTATTGAAACGGCAAATCGGACATCTAGAATCGGGAGAACAAAAGATTACTGAGATTAAGAGGATAACAAATCATCCTTATATTATTCAGGCAACTCGAACCGGATATATTCAAGCAGTCGATTATGATGCTTTTGATCAGAAAGAACGCGTGTATATTCATCGAACCGTCGGCTCATTCGTAACAGAGGGAGAAGTCATCGGGCGGGCCACTTGCCGGGATATCAATGAAAGTATCTTGATTGGACCGACGAAATCTTCAGAACAGGATTTTGCATTCGTTCTTGAAAAATTAAGTGAAGTTGCTTTACGTGCGATTTCTCCAGGGATCAATGATCCAAATACAGCAAGACATGCGATTCGGATCATTGGTGACTTAATGCGACAGTATGCCGTAATACCAGATGGTGTGCTGGTTGTTGGCGAGGACAAGCAGCACGTCATCGTCCGGGAAACTTACCAACAATTGTTGTACACGACGTTTTATCAACTACGACATTACGGAGCAGAGGATATTTCGGTTCTCGCGACGATGCTCGAATCGCTTGGAACGATGAAGCGGCAAGCCTTACCTGCTCACTATGAAACCATTCAACGGTTCATCCCCTATATTTGTTCGGAAGTACGTTTTGAAACAATGAACGACTGGGATCGAGATTTTTTAAAAAATCAAATACATCGGGCGTTGAATGAAACTTTTGTCTCCCCTTCATCGTAATAAGGGCAAGAGAATCAAAAGAAGGGAGGGATAGAAAGTGACCATTTTGTTATGGAGTCTGATCGTCGTCTGTTTTCTAGTCGCTTTTGCAGGTCTCGTTTATCCGATCATCCCAAGTGCACCGATTTTAGTAGTGGGCTTTTTGATTTATGGATTCGGATTCGGGTTCTCTGAATTATCGATTAGTTTTTGGGTGATTCAAGCGATATTCATCATTCTCTTATTCACACTCGATTATCTCGTTAGCGCCTACACCGTCGATCGACGGGGAGGCTCACAAGCAGCTAAGATTGCGACGACAGTTGGATTGATTGCGGGACCATTTATTTTGCCAGGAATCGGATTATTAATTTTCCCGTTCGTCTTTGCCATCTTGACGGAAAAAATCATTAGTAAAAAGACATGGCAAACCTCGGTTTCAGTCGGGATCGGAACAGTCCTTGGTATCTTATCAAGTGCATTGTTAAAGGGAATCGCGATGTTACTCATGATCGTGATCTTTATTCTCTATGTCGTCTGATGAATTGAAATGATGTCTTCAAGTACACATTTTATGAAAGTTCCGTTATAGTATGAATATGAAAAAGTAGGGAAGCTTTGAAAGTTTGAAGCTTCTTTTTGCTGTAAACCACCAGATGCCTCGGCATCTGGCTTTATATTAATGGAGGTGAATCCCCTTTCTTCGGGGAAACGATTGGACAGTACACACTCAATGGAGACATTCGACACGACGACGATCATCATTCGACTACTCGTCATTGCACTACTCATCGTCTTAACCGCTTTTTTGTAGCTGCCGAATTTTCGGTCGTCAAAATGCGAATGTCTCGAATCGATCAGTTGATTACAGAAGGAAGCAAGACTGCGAAAGTGGCGAAGAGGCTACTTGAGAATTTGGATTATTATTTATCGGCCTGTCAACTTGGAATTACCGTGACAGCGCTTGGTCTCGGATGGTTAGGAGAATCAACGGTAGGTGCGATTCTCGGTATGTTGTTCGAAGAAATTGATATTCCGAACTCCGTCTCGACGATCATTTCGTTCGTTCTTGCATTCTCGATTGTAACGTTTCTTCATGTCGTACTTGGAGAGCTTGCTCCAAAATCTTTGGCGATTCAAAAAACGGAAGCCATCACGATGCTACTCGCGCCACCACTTTATTGGTTCGGTAAAATCATGAAACCTTTCATCTGGACATTGAACGGTTCAGCACGAATCATCCTTCGGTTATTTGGTGTCGAGCCAGCGGGACACGAAGAAGTCCATTCTGAAGAAGAGATTAAAATCATCATGACACAGAGTTATAAGAGTGGAGAAATCAACCAGACTGAGCTTTCCTACATGCAGAACATCTTCTCGTTCGATGAGCGGATCGCGAAAGATATCATGTTACCGCGGACGGACTTAATCACGATCTCGAACGATGCATCGATGGAGGACATCATTCGTCTCGTTGAAGAGTATCAGTTCACACGTTACCCAGTAGCGGAAGAAGGAGATAAGGATAAAATCCTTGGCTTCATCAATGCGAAACAATTATTTACGGATCATATGGCTAACAAAGGAAAAGCGTTAAGCTATTACATTCATAACTTGCCAATTGTATCTGAGTATTCTCCGCTTCAAGATGCCATGCTGAAAATGCAGGTCGAACGGACACCGATGGCACTCGTCATCGATGAGTACGGTGGTACGGCTGGTGTCATCACGATGGAAGACATCTTGGAAGAAATCGTCGGAGAAATACGAGATGAATTCGATAAGGATGAGAAAGCTGACATCGAGCAGATTCACGAACGATTATACCGGATTTCAGGACGCGTCTTGATTGATGATTTAAATGAGCGCTTTAACCTAGGAATTGAAGAAGAAGACATCGATACGATTGGTGGCTGGGTCATGGCACAGGATACGGAAGTATCGAGCGGTCAAGAATTCCGTTATCAGGCATACACGATCAAAGTCATGGAAGTCGATAATCATCAAGTGAAATCAATCTATCTTCAATTGCCTGATCCAGAAGAAACCGCAACAGAAGAGATCGGATAAGAAATAGAATGTGCAAGACGATGGACCTCGTGTTCATCGTCTTTTTTTGTCTACTAAAAGAAGGAATCAGCTAAGATGATAGACACCTCTTGTGTTTATCTCCTTCAGTGACGGGTATTACTGTCTATGTGGCAAAAAAAGCATTTTTTAATTCAACAGGAAAAGGGGTTTTTTATCATGTCAAACGTCATTCTTACTTCACGTGCATCTGCAGTTGGTGGTCGCGACGGGAAAGTCGCTTCAGACGATAACGTCATCAATCTCGATTTAGTTATGCCAGGAACAAAAGGCAAAGAAGACATTCCGACATCAAACCCGGAACAGTTATTCGCAGCAGGATATGCCGCTTGTTTTGATGGTGCCTACAACTTAATGGCGCGCCAAGCAAAAAAACGAGTCGAGACGCGGACGAATTCAGAAGTCAGCCTCTTACAGGATGAGGCGGATAACGGTGTAAAAATTGCAGCAAAACTCGTCGTCGAGGTCGTTGGCGTATCGCAAGAAGAAGCCGAAGACTTACTAGAGAAGACGCACAACTTCTGCCCGTACTCGAAAGCGACACGTGGCAACATTGATGTCGATCTTTCTGTTAAAGTCGTCGATTCATTGTGAGCATAAGCGACGAATCATAAGGAGGGTTTTCCATGGCACCGAAAGAAACCGATCGTCCAAATGAAGAGTTGGAAGATGAACGGGATCGACTGTCTGAAAAAGAACGGAAACTGACAGAGGAGCAACAAAAGGAAATCCTAAAAGGTAAAGACGAGATGCCAGATGATCCGGTCTCTCCTCGTGATCGTGGAGAAGATCAGATTTAAATCAAACAAATTGGGGGATGAATTACATGTCTAAAAAAGTAGCAGTTGTACTCGCCGATCATTTTGAAGATGTCGAATTCACTGGACCTGTTGATGCGTTAAAAGAAGCGGGGCACGAGATTACTGTCATTGGTGCCAAAAAAGGTGCGGAACTTGTTGGGAAGCAGGAAGAGGCGAAAGTAAATGTTGATCTCTCGATTGATGAGACTTCAGCAGCAGACTATGATGCTCTCCTGATTCCAGGCGGATTTTCACCGGATTTACTTCGAGAAGACGAGCGTTTTGTCTCATTCGTTGAAGAATTCGATATGTCGAAAAAACCGATTTTTTCGATCTGCCATGGACCACAATTGATGATTAACGCAAAAATCGTCAAAGGAAGAAAAATGACAGGTTATAAATCGATTCGAATTGATTTAGAGAATGCTGGTGTGGACTTTGCAGATGAAGAAGTTGTCGTCGACGATAACTTCGTCTCAAGCCGTCAACCGGACGATATTCCCGCATTCAATCGGGAAATCGTAGCCAAACTCGGCTAATACCATGAAACGAAAAAATCAGCACTGCAACGTTGCAGTGCTGATTTTTTATGGGTTCTCCGGATAATCACAGAGTTCTGTAATGACGCCGTGTGAATGCCGAGGATTCATATAAATCAGTCGTCGCCCGAATGGCGTCGTTCGGTACGTATCTTCTAAAAATGTTAATCCTTGTTGTTTTGCTTCTTCAATCGCTCGATCCAAATCCTCTACGCGATAAGCAATGTGATGGACACCTTTTCCGCGTTGTTTTAAAAAACGTGCGATCGGACTATCTGGACTTGTTGGCGTCAACAACTCGATGTGTGCATCATCGAACTCGATGACCGCGATATTGGAAGCAACACCAGGTGCGGGATTCGAGTACTCTCTTGTTAAGGTCCCTCCAAGCACGTTTGTATAAAATGAAATGGCTTCCTGCATGTCGCGAACAGCAATTCCAGTGTGGTCTAATTTCATATGATATCCTCCTTCTATTCGCTTCAGTTTCCCAAAAACACTTCAAAGTTGCAACGATGAGTTACCTTCCAAATGTTTCTATTACATAGAAGAAGAAAGATTTATTTAAAATGAAATATCACTGAAATATTATGGAAGAGGAATGAATGCTATAATCAAAAACGTTCTTATAAAAAAGAAAAACTATTACAGAATTTAAATTTAACTTAAATACTCTACGATAAATCATAAAACATACACTACAGAAAACGAGGGAATACTACATGAAAAAAACGTTCGCGTCGCTCATCGTTTCCGCACTGGTTCTTTCATCAGCACCTCATTTTGCAGCAGCTGACGATTTAAGTGAACAGAAAGCCAAAAACGAACAACAACAACAAGACAATGCTAAAAAGCAAAAAAACTTAGAGTCTTCTGTTAATCAAGAAGGTCAAAAAATCTCTAAAACACAACAAGAAGTCAATCGACTAGACGAAGCTTTGAACGAAAAAATCTTTGCTGTCGAAACAAAAGATCGTCAAATCAAAGCAACGGAACGTGAAATCGTTGAACTTGGAAAAGAAATCGAGAAATATAAAGCGAAACTAAAACGCCAAGAAAAATTACTTGGTGATCGTCTTCGTGTCATGCAAGAGAATGATGGAAACTCAATTAAATGGGAAGAAGTCATCTTTGGCTCTAAAAATGTTGGTGACCTCGTAAGCCGTGTCATGGCAGGGAAATCCATTTCAAAACAAGATGATAAAATGATCACGGATTATCAAAATACGCAAAAGCAATTAGCAGATGCGCAACAAAAAGTAAAAGAAAAGAAAGCACAGTTGGTCGTTGAGAAACAAGAATTAAAACGTCAACAAGCAGATCTTGAATCGCAATTAAAAGAGCGGAACAAACGCTTAAAAGAACTTCGTAAGAAAAAAGAAAAGTTCGAAACACAATTGATGGATGCAAAAGAAGTCCAGCAAATTCTAATTGCGCAAGAAAAAGCGATTGCTGCTGAAAAAGCAGCGCGTGAACGTGAAGCTCGAATTGAAAAAGAACGTCAAGCTCAAGCGGCACGTGAAGCGAAAGCACGCGCAGAAGCTGAAGCAGCACAAGCAGCAGCACAAAAAGCAGCAGAAGAGCAAGCCGCTAAAGAAGCAGCAGCTCAGCAAGCAGCACAAGAGAAAGCAGCACAATCGGCAAAACCTTCTGGTTCGACGAAGCAATCGGCACCAAAACCATCTACACCAGCACCAGCTGCGCCTGCTCCAGCGCCGTCAGCACCAGCTGCACCAAAACCAGCACCATCATCAGGTGGTCTGTTCATTCATCCAACTGCCGGAACTGTTACACAAGGGTATGGTTCTGCAGGTGGAGAGAACGGATATACGTTCCATAACGGAATTGACTTTGGTGGTCCAGTCGGTACGCCGATCGTGGCAGCTGCAACAGGTACAGTCATTACAGCATCAGGTGGCGGACCTTACGGAAATCATGTCATGATCGCTCACCAATTGAACGGGAAGACATATACGACAGTATATGCTCACATGAGTTCACTCAATACCCGTGCTGGTCAACGTGTCAGCCAAGGTCAACAAATTGGCGCGCTAGGTAGTACAGGAAATTCAACAGGACCACACCTACACTTCGAAATCCATGTCGGTGGGTATAGCTATAGTGCAACTGGTCCAGCTAACTCAGTCAATCCATTATCAATGCTTTAATCGTAAAAGAATCGTTGCGTATGCAACGGTTCTTTTTTTTGTCATTTTCAAAAAACAAATCATATATTACAAAAAACCGTTTTCATTTGAAATGTAAATGAAATTTTTTTGAAACGATTACGGTGCTATAATCTATTTCAGATATGAGAGAAACTTGAATACTATAATAAAATATGAAAAAACATAAGTGAGGAAAACGATATATGCTAAAAAAACTAATTTCTACCATTGTTTTAGGAGCATTACTTATAACAGGAACGCAACCGATTGCAGCAGCGACAATTAAAGAAAAAAAGGCTGAGAATGCCGCTGAACAACGTAAACTTGAAAAAGCAATCAAAAAACAAGAAGCTAAAATCTCAAAAGAGCAACGTCAAATCAATCAAATTGACGCAGCAATCAATGAAAAGATTTTCCAAGTCTCCGAAAAAAATAAACAAATTGAACAGTTGAACGTTCGAATCGATGAGTTAAAGGCAGACATCGTCCGTTACGAAGAAATGTTACAGAAACAGGAAGAACTACTCGGTGATCGTTTGCGTGTTTTCCAAGAAAACGATGGAAACTCGATTAAATGGGAAGAAGTCATTTTCGGATCGAAAGATTTAGGTGATTTATTTAGCCGTGTCATGGCGGGGAAAAAAATCGCTGAGCAAGACGATAAAATGATTTCGGATTACATCGCTACGCAACGAAAATTAGCAGAAGCAAAACAAGCGCTCGTTGAGAAAAAAGCGGAGCAAATGCAGGAAAAGAAAGTATTGATTGAACAAAAGAAAGCGTTAAAGCTTCAAATGAAAGAACGTAGTGCTACGCTGAAGAAATTACGAAAAGGGAAGACGAAGTTCACGACAGAACTGTTAGACGCAAAAGAACTTCAAGCGACTCTCGAAGCGCAAGAACGTGCAATTGCGGCAGCAAAGGCAGCCGCTAAAGCAGCGGCTGAAAAAGCAGCAGCGGAGAAAGCAGCAGCTGAAAAAGCCGCTAAAGCGAATGCTAAAGCAGCAAAACAAACAGGTAAGAGTTCGGAATCAACTGGTTCCGTTGCCCCGCCCGTTGTTTCGAGTGGAGGAAAATTCGTTCGACCGTCTTCTGGTGGAGTATCACAAGGATTCGGACCAGCAAGCGGTGCGAATGGTTACACGTTCCACAACGGTGTTGATTTCAGTGGTTCGGTCGGGTCTCCAATCGTCGCGGCAGCAGCTGGAACGGTCATCACAGCATCAGGTGGTGGACCTTACGGCAATCATGTCATGATCTCTCACTTCCTAGATGGACAAGTGTACACGACCGTCTACGCACATATGAGTTCATTATCGGTTCGTGCAGGGCAAACGGTCTCTCAAGGTCAGCAAGTCGGGACACTTGGTAGTACAGGAAATTCAACAGGACCACACTTACATTTCGAACTACATGTCGGAGGCTATCAATACAGTGCTTCTTCTCCTCTAAATGCAGTCAATCCATTGGCATATCTGTAATCAAAACGGGCTTCGGCTCGTTTTTTTTTCTTCTCTATGCTACAGTTAAGGCGAAACGAATACTTGAGCAACTAGGGGAGCTGGAGGAATCCGGCTGAGAGGAAAACCAATCTGTTTTCGACCCTATTACCTGAACTGGATAATACCAGCGTAGGAAAGTTGAGCCGAACGGATACCGGAATGCGTGTATAACGCTTTCGTATAGCGTCGACTGCTTTTTTACAGCGGTCGGCGCTTTTTTGTTGGTCACGACTCCCTTACATTGCTCGATGGGAAGGTGAAAAGAACATGAAACATGTACTGACGATTGCGGGATCCGACTCCGGTGGTGGAGCTGGGATTCAAGCAGATTTAAAAACATTTTCGGCTTTAGGCGTTTATGGAATGAGCGTACTGACAGCCGTCACAGCGCAAAATACGTTGGGAGTTCAAGCGGTGGAAGAGTTATCCCCAGAAATCGTAGATGCCCAGTTAACGTCGATTTTTTCAGACATTCGTGTCGATGCGATCAAAATCGGAATGGTCTCGAATGCGCAGACGATTCGTGTCATTGCTACACATCTCCGTAAACAAACAGTCCCTATTATATTAGATCCCGTCATGGTCGCTAAAGGCGGTCATGCCCTATTGCGGACGGAAGCTGAACAAGCATTGATTTCAGAACTTTTACCACTTGCGACTCTCGTCACACCGAATTTACCGGAAGCAGAACGTTTAACAGGACGATCGGTCACCAATCTAGAGGAAATGCGACTGGCGATGCATCAATTGGCTACACAGACAGGTGCAGTATTGCTAAAAGGTGGACATCTCTCAGGAGCTGCGACGGATTTGTTGTTTGATGGGGAAGTGGAACACCACTTCACATCGGAACGATTAGACAATCAACATACTCATGGTACTGGTTGTACCTTATCCGCAGCGATTGCAGCGCGGATGGCGCTTGGAGAAGATTTACAAGATAGTGTACGACAGGCGAAAAACTATGTCACGGAGGCAATTCGTCATGGATTTGCTCTCGGACAAGGTATTGGACCGACACATCATTTTCATTCACTTTGGAGGGATACACATGTTTACGACCATTCTTGAACACAAACCACTCATTCACCATCTGACGAACACGGTTACGATCAACGACTGCGCAAACGTCACACTCGCTGTTGGAGCATCCCCCGTCATGGCAGAAGACATTCGTGAAGTAGAAGAGATGGTTAGACTCGCGCAAGCTCTTGTCTTAAACATTGGTACGATCGATGCAGACATGCAAGCAGCTCAACGACTCGCAGTCCGTGAAGCGGGACGTTTGAATGTCCCAATCGTTCTTGATCCCGTAGGAGCAGGAGCAACGACATTACGTACTGCTTTTTCCAAAGAACTCATTGATCTCGGGTGTACGGTCATTAAAGGAAATGCTTCTGAAATCAAGACGTTACTTGGGGAAGACGGACGAACTAAGGGAGTCGATGCTGCGGGAGATGCAATTATGGATCGAGAAAGTATTCGCGTATTCGCTCGCAAACACAAATCTGTCCTCGTCGTGACAGGTCCGAACGACTACATTACGGATGGAACGCGCGAAATGGAATTACATGTAGGAACACCGCGTCTAGGAGACATCACGGGTACGGGCTGTATGACGGCCTCCTTGATTGCGAGCTTCCTCGGTGCAGGATATACGGCATTTGAGGCGGCTGTCCACGGGACATTTGTCATGGGAAAAGCAGGGGAACAAGCAGCCTCCGCGCAAGGTCTTGGTGATTTTAAACGAGAGTTGTTCAATGCCATCAGCCTTATGACGGAGCAAGACCTGGTGGAGGTGACAGAACGTGTCAATTGATTACTCCATCTATGCAGTGACGGATCGTCGGTACCATCCTGGAGTCGCGATCGATACGGTCGTTGAGGAAGCCATTTTAGGTGGTGCAACAATCGTGCAATTACGGGAAAAAACAGCGCAAGGAAAGGAATTCTTTGATCAGGCAGTTCGGTTGAAAACACTCACGGATCGCTATGATGTTCCTTTAATCATCAATGATCGGATTGATATCGCGTTACTCACCGGAGCTGGTTTGCATATCGGACAAGAAGACATTCCTTTAACCGCAGCACGTCGCCTTTTACCAGATGCTGTGATTGGCGTATCAGTAGCAACCGTTGCACAAGCGATTGAAGCAGAACGAGACGGAGCCTCTTATTTAGGGGTGGGTTCTCTATTTGCGACTTTATCCAAAGCGGACGCTGATTCCATGTCGCACACGATGCTTCAGGCGATTCGGGAAGCCGTACGATTACCTCTAATCGGTATTGGTGGAATCACAGCAACGAATGTCTCCTCTCTGCCCATCCCGCTGGAAGGGTATGCCGTCATCTCAGAGATTTTCGCTAAAGAAGATCGACAACTCGCTGCGCAGCAAATGACAGATGCTGTGCGAGAATGGTATCAATCACTTCAGAACAGGGTATAATCCGTTCAGAGGTGATTGTATTGAAATGGCAGACGATCCGTTTTCGCGGCTATTGGATTCGATATCGGTTAGAACCACAAATCATTCGAGTCGATAATCAGGGGATCTACCATCTAGGAAAAGTCTTATTTCCGCGTCCTAATCGTGTTTCCTATGAAATGGCCCTTTTATTGAAAGAAAAGTATGAAAGACGCTACAAACGTCCGTTGTATATTAAAACGAGCTCGATTGCGACGGAAATTTGGGGTCATACTCATTTAGATATTTATTACCGGGCACTTCTTCGTCTACCGATTCCGACGCGACTTCGTCAACGTTATACGAACCGATTAGAAAGCACGAAAATCATTGATATCGGCGTACGCGCTGTCGACCAAAATCGAATTGTCTGGGATATCGGAGATTACGTAGGAGGATGGTTCGTGTTTTGGCTCATTCGCAGACGAATGCGCTGAACTTGCAATGTCCCGTTTCTCGTGGTGCAATATAGGTAGAAACGAGGTGACAGACATGGACATTCCCCGTTGTGAAACGATTGCGATTGACGAACAGCGTGCGTCTGAAATCGGACGAATCGTGGATACGATTCCGACGCTTGAAATCGGAAAGCTATTTAAGATTCTTTCGGATGCGACACGACTGCGAATCGTTTATGCGTTGACGATCGAAGAAGAACTATGCGTTTGTGATGTCTCAGCCTCTGTCGACTGTTCGATCGCGACAGCGTCGCATCATCTTCGGTCTTTGTTGAAACAAGGACTCGTCAAGTTCCGAAAAGAAGGAAAAGTCGTCTATTATTCCTTAGATGATCATCATGTATCATCGCTTGTGCATATGGTGATGGAACATGTACAAGAGGGAAAAGCAATGCCTGAATAAATCTTTAGAATAAACGAAAAGCGCAGCCGAAGCTGCGCTTTTCGTTTATTCTAAAGACGATTGTTCTGATCCCTTAGGAGCGAAGCGGTGGAAGAAAAAGACCGTGGCACTAATTAATAAAAAGGACAGGATGGAGAGAGCAAGACACATCCATTTATATGTAGCGATTAAAGAATCTGATTGTTGTAATTTGGCTTGAAGCGTTTTATACAAATCATCTTTCACACGGGATAAGTCTTCGAGAATCGTTTGAGTCGTCTGAGTCGACTGTCTAGCAAGACGTTTTGCGGCTGTTGGACTTTGACGTTCATAGACAACAAACACGCGTTCAATCTCGGACTCCCAGACATTGTTGCGGCGAAGGAGATCTTTAATCGTCCCTGGGGTAGTCGACGATTGGTTCAGACTATTGCGCAAATCATGAATTTTAGACGTTGAAAAGTAATATTGTTCGATATAACGATTATCTTCATACAATAAGAGACCACGAACCGCATTGGCACGATCTCGATTGTGTTCGACCAACTGATCTACCTGATTGATTAAAGGTATATTATGATCCTTCATTTGCTCGGTCATCGTTGCAATCGTCCGATAACCGGATAACGCATAGATGATCGGGATAGAGGCGAATAAGCTGACCAAGAAAATCAGCAGAATACGCTGACGCCAAAGAGAGTGCATGCAATCATTCCTTTAAATAAAAGACTTGTCATAAGCTTAACTACTATCGTAAAAAAAGTGAAGCCTGTCTATTTTTTGAATAGGGATAATGACTGAAAAAGTGAATAATACTAATAAAAAAGCAGGAAAGATGATGCAGTACGAGAAGCTGTTTTAAGAAGATAAAAAAAGCACAGCTAAGCTGCGCTTGGTGTTAAAACGAATACGAATGTTCCTTGTAATTGCCGAAGACAGTGTGGATTTCCGAGAATGTAACGAATGCATTCGGTTCGACAGAAGAGACGATTTCTTGCAAACGGACGATTTCGTTATTTTGAACGACGACATAGACCATTTTTTTCGTTCGGTTGGAGTATCCCCCACGTGCATCAAGAATCGTGACGCCACGTCCGAGTTCTTTTGTGATGACTTCATTGATTTCATCTGCTTTCTCACAAATGATAATACATTGCTTAGAAGCAGAATAGAAACTGTAAACCGTCTGAAGGGCTTTGGCGCGAACAAAGCTCATGATGAGAGCGTACATAACATGTTTAAGATCAAAGACCCACCATACTAGGATGTAGATGACAAGATCTTGCATCAGAAATATACGAGGAAGTGGCCAGTTATGAAAACGAGCAAAGAAAAATTTTCCAAGAATATCAAGCCCTCCAGTTGAAGCACCACCGAAGAAGATCAATGCCATTGCGAGACCAGAAACTAGACCAGCAAAGATAGAAGCGACGAGCGGATCATTTAGAGATTCCGGAACGATTTGAGTCGGAATCCAGTCAATTAAAAAGGAAGAAGCAATGACGATAATTCCAGATAAGAACATGAATCGTTTGCGCAGGAAACGGAAACCTAAAAGGAAGAGGGGAATGTTTAAGAGCAATTGCGTTAATCCGATTGGCGTGTGGAAGAGCTCTTGAATAATGAGCGTGATCCCCATGATACCACCTGATCCGATATCATTTGGAGATAGTAGTAGGCTGATGTAAAGGGAATACAGCAACGTACCAATGATTAAGAAACTGATTTTTTCAACTCTCTTTTTCTGTGGGTGTGTTGTAGTCATGGCAATATGATGAGTGACCTCATGCTCCTCCTTCTGTGAGTATCTGCCTGCAAGAGTACGCTCATATGCATAAAATTTCAACCCTTCTTATGAAAAAAAAGATGAAAAAGGGTACGTTTTTTTAGGAAGGTGATGAAAATGAAGAAAATGTTATGGATTCTTGGTTGTATCTGCTTAGGAATACTAGTTGGAATTCGTCTTTTTGAACAACCCAATGAAAAAAATCAATCATCCATTTGGCATGATGGTGATCTTGTAGCGAGACAAGTGGGGGCCTCGATGACGAATACGGTAGCGGTTCGTCAACTAGCCGAACAACTTCCGTTCTCATCAGAATTAAAACAGGTAGATGTTGAAGGAGAATCGTTACGTCTTGCCTATGAAGTGACAGGAAAAGAGCGACAAGCTTGGATCGGTACCGATACCGGGACACTACAAGTGAATCAGGATTTTTTAAAGGCTCGATTATCTAAAGTTCTGATGCATCATACGCTTGTTTTATTTTCAACGATTCCTGATTTAACTGACCTAGAAATTCACTACACGGATCCGTATTCAGGTGCAGATTTTACGATGGACCGGAAAACATTCGACGCCTATACTCCGACCGATATCGAACGAGCTACTTCGTCTTCTAGACGCTTTAATCGTGTCGTCATTGATGGCTATGTGCTTGATGAATCAAGACGAAATACTTTCTTTGAACGCTTCGCATCACGACTACGAATTCAAACTAATTAGTTGTATAAAGCAAGAAAAGGCATTTTTCACAATCTCGACACAATGATATCGTTTACATCTCGTTCTTTTATAAAAACGATAAAACAGGTCTATTCAATACTTGAACATCTTTTAAGATGGAAGTATGATAATAAATGAACAAACATTGTGAAGTGTTGAACAAAAGAAAGAGAGGTTTCTACGATGAACGAGGTAGAAGCATTAGAAGGATTACGGAATAAAGCAATCAAGTCGACGCGCATGCTACAAATGCGTCCTCTCGAGTACTTAGTTCGTGCCATGCTAGCGGGGATTTTCATTGGATTTGCAATTATTTTTACCTTAAAAGCAATTAACGGTCTATATATGGCGGAGTCACCTGTTGCGACACTTGTCGGTGGACTGACCTTCGGAGTGGCACTTGTCTTGATCGTTTACGGTGGGGCAGAGCTGTTTACAGGAAATACGATGTATTTCACGACGGCGACGATGCGCGGCTATACGACGAAGATGGATACGATGAAGGTCTGGTTAATCTGTCTAATCGGAAATGGACTTGGAGGATTAGCGTTTGCGCTACTCTTTTCCCAAACAGGAATCATACAAGAGCTTGGTATGAACAATTGGTTGTTTGCGGTATCGGAAACGAAAATTCATCATACGACGTGGGAAATCTTCACGCGGGCAATCTTCTGTAACTGGATGGTCTGTTTAGCGATTTTCATTCCAAAGAATATGAAGAATGAGTTGGCGCAAATCATGATGATGATGGTACTTGTTGCAGTATTCTTTGCTTCTGGATTTGATCACGTCATCGCCAATATGGCATTGTTCTCCATTGCGTTAGTCGTACCACATCCGGATACGATCACATTTGCCGGAGCGATGCATAACCTGTTGCCAGCTTTAGCCGGTAACATCATTGGTGGAGCAGTCTTCATGGGAATGATTTATACGTGGCTGAATAAAGAAAAATTAGAAGTAGATGAATCACGTCAATCCACGACACCTGTTCATATTGCTTCGAAACAAAATGCATAATCAAAAAGCAGCTGTCGCGACAGCTGCTTTTTTCATTCATTCCATATGTTGAAAGCGATCGACGTCTGCAGCCAGTTCTTCGTAAATCGTCTCGACGATTTGTGCATCATCGAAGAGCCCGAGGACGTTATCGTCCGGTAAGGCGTCAACAGGAGACGTGAAGTACAGAACGGCCGTCAACAACAATTGTTCCTGTTCCGCATGCATTTCAAATTTTTTCTGATAGAGAGCACGAAGCATTTCAAGCAGTTGTTTTAATTGAAAATAAAGGACGAGTTCTGCCTCGCGTTCGATGTCCGAGCTTTCTGTAGACGCGATATCTTGCGTCAAGTGCGCAAGTCCGACTTCTGCTCGAACTAACAATTCTTGTTGTGCTTTTTCATCCCCAACGAGGTCGAGTGCCTGTCGGTGAAAATACGTATAAGCCGATTTAAAATCTCCGGGTGTAAATTCCATGGTGATGTCTCCTTCTATTCTCCTTCTAGTTTCGCCTTATTTCTTGCAAAATTGCAACTATTTCGTGAAAATAAAGATACAAGAAAGGGGATTACATAATGCCGACACAAGCAGAATTACAACAATACGCGTCTTTAGCCGTGCGTACTGGAATTAATCTACAACCAGGACAACAACTCGAGGTGCGTGCAGGAATCGAAAATTTGCCGCTCGTTCGTGAAATCACGCGTGTTGCCTACGAAGTAGGAGCTACGCAAGTATACGTACAATGGTCAGATGATGAGATGACGAAAATCCGTTATTTCGATGCACCGGAAGAGTCGTTTGATACGTTCCCGGATTGGTTAAAAGCACGTTACGACCAACTGGCAGAGGAAAAGACAGCGTTCTTATCGGTCGTCAGTGAAGATCCAGATTTATTGAATGGCGTTGATTCAAGTCGAATCGCACGTGCGAATAAAGCAGCCGGTGTCGCTCTCGCTAATTGGCGGAAGTTCGTCGTGAGTGACAATGTCAGCTGGTGTGTCGTAGCAGCACCTTCTGAAAGCTGGGCGAAGAAAGTATTCCCTGATTCAAGTGAGCCAGTTGAAGAGCTCTGGTCAGCTATTTTAAAAGCAACACGTGCCGATCAAGCGGATCCGGTCACTGCATGGGCGGATCACGATCAAAATCTGCGTTCAAAAGCAAAATTCCTGACAGAGAAGAAATACAAAACATTGCACTACACAGCCCCAGGAACAGAATTATCAATCGAATTACCAGAACGTCACGTTTGGTTAGGTGGCGGTGGTCCGAATGCAGATGGTGTTGATTTCATCGCGAATCTGCCGACAGAAGAAGTGTTCACGTTACCGAAAAAGACAGGCGTCAACGGGCATGTCTCGAGCACAAAACCACTTAGCTATAGTGGGAACTTGATTGATGAGTTCACACTCTGGTTCGAGAACGGAAAAATCGTTAAAGCGGAAGCAAAACAGGGTCAAGAAGCATTAGATGACTTGATTTCACTTGATGAAGGTGCACGTTATCTCGGAGAAGTTGCGCTCGTACCACACCGTTCGCCGATTTCTGACTCGGGTATCCTATTCTATAATACATTGTTCGATGAAAATGCTTCATGCCACTTAGCGATTGGTCGTGCGTACTCGACATGTCTCGAAAATGGTCCAAGCCTTTCAGCAGAAGAACTAGAAGCACAGGGTGCAAACGACTCGATGACGCATGTCGACTTCATGATTGGATCCGCGGATCTATCGATTGAAGGAGAACTTGCAGACGGAACGCGTGAATCAGTCATGCGTGACGGAAACTGGTCGATCTAAACGAACAAAAAGGTGAGTCCGAATACGGAGCTCACCTTTTTCGTAAAATGATTGATTATGCTTCTTCACCGATGATTTTCACTTCTGTCTCAAGTAAGATACCGAATTTTTCTTGAACGGTTTCTTGGACATGACGAATGAGCGCGATATAGTCGGATGCTGATGCATTCTCGACGTTGACGATGAAGCCAGCGTGTTTCTTCGACACTTCAGCGCCACCGATGCGTGTTCCCTGTAAGTTGCTATCTTGAATCAGTTTCCCTGCAAAATAGCCTTCTGGACGTTTAAAGACGCTACCACAAGAAGGATATTCGAGTGGTTGTTTCGTTTCTCGCTTATGCGTCAAATCATCCATGACTTCCTTGATTAGTGCTGGGTCACCCTCTGTTAAGGCAAACCGACCTTCGAGGATGATATATTCTTTCTTCGAGAAGCAACTTGTCCGGTATCCCAGTTCGAGTTCATCATGCGAAATGTTTAACAGTTCTCCTTGTCGTGTCAATACAGTAGCGCTATGGAGACAATCCTTAACTTCACCACCGTATGCTCCCGCATTCATGATCAATGCGCCACCAATCGTTCCTGGAATCCCACAAGCGAATTCAAGACCGCTGAGCTGATGCGCGTAAGCTACACGTGAAGCTTCGATGATTGCTGCGCCACTTTGAGCGACGAGTTCATGTCCTTCGACCGAGATATCGGTTAACTTCTCAAAGGAGAGGACAATGCCGCGGATGCCACCATCACGAACGACAAGATTCGATCCGTTTCCAAGCAACGTCAAGGGAATACCTTGTTCGTGAGCATATCGGACGACAAAAGCCGTTTCTTCATAAGAAGTTGGGATGATGAATAAATCCGCGATTCCTCCCATTTTAGTATACGTATGATATTTTAACGGTTCATTGATTAGTACGGACTCTTTTGAAATGCCTTCATACAGTCCCGTCATTACTTGTTCAGTCATTATGGTCTCAGTCCTTTTCGTGAATTCCTACCCAGCGCTCATGCGCTCAAAATATATTTTAACATTAATCGTGCGGTCGTTGTTCAACATACTGTTCCCAAAATACCGACTTATGCCGGGAATTGCAAGCACTAGGGAGTGAATGTCATCGATTAGTAATGAAAAATGTCACAGGGAAAGCAGGATCAGGAAGAGGAATGAAGCGAAAAGAACTCGGGAAAAGAGAAGTATAGAAGGAGGCGATGACGATGGAAAGTGAACGTTTATGGATGCGACCGTTCGAAGAAGAGGATTTCAGTTTTTATAAGTCGCTTGTCCAAAATGAGCAAGTTATGCGTTATATCAATGGAGGTACGGCTCTGAGTGAAGATGAAGCACGAGAGTGGTTCGAACGGCAATTGGAGCGATACTCGGATGAACGACAAACTGGTTTTTTGCTGTTATTCAAAAAAAGAAACGAATGAACCGATTGGTTTCGCTGGGTTATTGATGCAGGAAGTGGATGGAAAAGAAGAGTTAGAAGTCGGTTATTGGCTCGAACCGAAGCACTGGAAAGTCGGTTATGGTCGTGAAGCAGCGAAACAACTAATGATGGAGGGGTTCAATCGAGGGCATGATCGAATCATCTCAATCATTCATCCTGATAATCGTGCTTCGCAAAATGTTGCTCGTGCAAACGGGCTGAATTGGGAAAAAGATACGATTTTTAGAGGTATTCCCGTCACGATCTACGCAGGACAATTATCACGACTTTGTCGTAACTAAAGAGGAGAGCTTTTTATGTACGAATTTGAATTCAAGTCTTTTCATCACATGACACCTGATACCTTATATGCACTTTTAAAATTACGAACGGATATCTTCGTCGTTGAGCAGGAGTGTGCGTATCCGGAGCTAGATGATCAAGATCAACAAGCGACACACCTAATCGTACGGAGTGAGAGCGGTCAAATCGTCGGATGTCTTCGGATATACGATCATCCGACAAAAGGAATAGCGATTGGACGGGTAGCCGTTCACCATGCACACCGGTCGGTTGGGTTAGCAAGACAAATGATGGAGAAAGCGATGGTTCATTTGCAGAAAGAAGCTGCGATCTACTTACAGGCACAAGCACACCTAGAAGGGTTTTACGGGTCGTTTGGTTTCGAAACCGTATCCGAACCTTATTTAGAAGATGATATTCCACATGTGGACATGCAGTTTCACGTAAAGGATTCGAAAAAAGACTTCACGTCGACGATCGATGAACCGATGAATAAGTAGAATGAACTTTTCTCGGAGGTGGATCAGTCATGAAGAAAGTGCTGGTCATTTTCGCTCTTAGTCTAATCGGTATCCTATCTTTAGGAGTGGGTATTTCGTATGCTCAATTGCAGGGAAATTATCGTGACTCTGAAAAAGAATTGATGACGATTTTAGAGCGGCAACATGATTTGTCAGCTTCCTCCTTTCTTGAAGTACGCGCATCATTCTCTTTACGACATCGACAAATCATACACGTTCGACTTCGGGGTGAACCTGCCATCACATACGAGTTCATTCAACCAAAGGATGAAATCGAATATCTGGGGTCTGTCGGAACAAGTGTTGAAAAGACAGGAAAACAAGATGCCGTCTTTCGAAATACTCATCTAAAAGTCGGTAAAAAATAAAAAATGGAGAATCTTCCTGAAACGCCGGAAGATTCTCCATTTTTTACTTTCAAGACGATAGGATATTGCGTACACTACGAAGAGATACTGGAATGAGGAGGTCGAGGGAATCATGTGGAAACCCTTTATAAAAAATCAATCAATTGCACCGGCGTTACAAGCCTTCCGGGAGCTTGACATCGAAATGTTTCGGACACATGTTGCCCAACTGAACGATGCGGAACAACAGGCCTTACAATTCATTAAGCGTGCGCTAGAGCAGGATTCACCTGCTCATTTAAAAATAGCGCTCGAAATGAAACAACCACTCGTCGAGGTCGATCGTCTGTTTCAAACACTCGTCACTTGTCAAAATCGTCAGCAGTTACTCGAAATGTTGCTAGCATACGGTCTGGACGTCAATCAAGTCTATACACTTGAAGGGCATCGCTCGATCGTCCGCCAACCTCTTCACTTTCCGGTAGGTCTATATGCGGCGCGCCATTCAGAGTTATGGGCACTTGTTGCTGAAAAGCTGGACGTTACTTATACGATGCATCTTCAACGCAGTGATCAATTCATGGAGACGCATGAATTGAATCTGCTTGATCTCGTCTTATTGCTCGATATAGAAGAGGAGTTGACGATTCGAGTGCTTGATCAGCTGTGCGAATGCAAGGCGACCGTTGGACTTGCAGAACGATTACAACGTCCCGCTTCACCATTGTTGCTAAAGACGATTGAGGCGGATGCCTATTTGCCGACGTTTGTTTATGCTAAACATTATGTCCCGTTTTATGCGCTGATTGGACGACAAACCATACTGTTCCAATCTTTATTGAACCGCGTGATGCAAGCATCCATTGCGTCTGAAATTATTGAAGATGCCTTGCTTGCTTTTCATAATCACCAACCCGGACTTGCCTTGACATGGGGAGATGCCTATATCGAACAGTTATACGAGATGGGGCTAGTGCTTCGTAAAACGGGTCATGTTGATTTTCGGGAAATGGATGCGGAGTATGTGTTGCCTGAATACAAGGGAATCGTCAATCGCCTAAATGATTAATGGAGGTGGATCCGTACTGAACGTATGCCAATGAGAGGTTAACTGGATATCGCAAAACATCGAGGGGTGATACAGGCGTAGTACATCTTGTTGTGTGGATAGAAAAGATACTTCAAACGTTTGGATGTTTGCGCGTCGTAATTTTTCTTGAAATGTATGAAGGATACGGCTACCGTATCCTTGACGTCTCAGCTCAGGTAGGCACGTAATTTCAAGAAGACGGATATTTTGTCCCTGCTTTTGAAATAATAGTGTACCGACAATCAGTTGCTTATCATAGACTAGGTAAGGAATCGCTTTTCGGTGAATCAACTTGTCTAAATCAGATACCTGATAAGGAAAAAAGTGATGTGTTCCTCGAATGGCATCGTTACGAAGTGCGAGATAAGTATCTTGATTCTGTGCATGAACAGCTTTCAAACGCAGCGTAGCAGGCTGTCCTTCTGAGAGTCCAATTAAACGAAACTGTTCGGCATATAAACTATAACCAAGCTCTTTCCAAATCGAAGTTAGAGAAAGATCATGCGGCGGGGACACTTGTACATGAATATGCCGACATCCTTGTCGAACGGCATGTAAGTGTAGCAAAATAGCCAGACGACGAAAGGCTTTGATATCGTGAAAGGCACCGTTTATAAAGTGAACGATGTCATGCACGACATGATATCCAAGCGTCGCTTTCACCTGACCGGATTCGAGGTAGACCCATTGACAATCTTCAAGCGGCTGAAAAAATGAAAAATCAGATGCCTTTTGATGGTGCTGTAGAAGTTGATGGACGTGTCGCCTTTGAACATGAGACAATTGATTGTAATACACAATAGGCAAATTAAGTTCCTCCTTTAGCAAAGTGAAGTTGAAAATATCTTGCTTTTATATTACAGGAAATAAAAGGTATTTATATCTTCTATTTCAAACAAAAAGTAGATGGATTCCTGAAGATAAGAAAGAATCGAGGCAAAATTATCATGAAGTATCTCTGGATCGTCATCGGTTTATCGGGCTGGTTACTCAGCGCGGATACATTGGTAGCCGAAGCACGTGATTACGATGAACCGGGTGTAAGCAGTTCGACGACATATGGCAATTATGGCGCGGAGGATCATATCATCGTTGATCGGAAGGAACCGATTTATGAAGGATTCGATTCACCGAACGACATGGCATTTCTATTCGCTTGTATTGCACTACTCGCAACAGTCGGACTTGGCATCGTCAATGCCTCCGATTGAAATGAATCTGACTAATAAAAGGCAAGTGACGATGGATTCGTCACTTGCCTTTTATTGTCTACTACGTGTGAACAAGAAGAATCTACTCTTAGAAATGAATTCGTTTTTTTCGACCAACGCGTGCCATTCGTTCGTGTTCTTGTTCGAGTCCAGCGCGTTCGAGGAGATCAAGGTAATAGCGAAACGGAGTCGAGCGATGCGAAAAATATGGGATATATTCTGTGAACAGCATCGTTTCCGCTCGTTCTAACGCGCGTAGGGAAATGAGGGCATGTAGCTCTGCGAAACGAATTTCTTGATAGGTGGATAAAGCGTCCGCATCAATCCGAACATGCGATTGTAGTTTTTTTGCATGCGCATTCAAGCAATGGATGTATGCTTCTTGATGTTCTGGTTTCTCGCAATGAGCAAGTACGGCAAGCAAAAGATCACTGCGCTCAGTATCGACGTCCATCGGAACCTTCAACGCTGTATAGAGGGCGCGTTCCATCCATTCGACACCATGACTATCATTTTTATAATAGCCGACTAATTCTTGAAAAAAGTCGACTTGCGAGACTTTCAATAATCGAAACGGATCATTACTTAAAAATAAAGGTTCTTCCCCGGCAGCCGACGAAAGAAGAAAGAAAAATTCCTCAAAGGCAATCCGGGTTCCGTTTTTACGATGAGCATAATGGCGTAAATGCTTCAACAGACGTTTTGCGGTGATATACCAATTCTTTTGTTCGCGAAGCGGTACGATCGGATTCGGCTCAAGGTACTGGAGATCGTATGCTAATTGAATAAACCGTTCCGTCTGAGCAATCGTCTGTTCGACGGTCGGTTGTTCCTGTTCTTTTTGCAAATCCTTATACTTCATGAACTGTGTCAACATGGCGTCAAACTCTTTCTCTTCGATGACTTGTCTCGGGAGTTGACGATAGATTTCGACGATGATATCGCGAAGGGTCGTATCGCCATATTGTTCTAGTAAGAGTCGCAGTTTCCGTATTCTCATGATCGCCCTCCTTCGCAAGAAAAGCACAGTACAACACTATTCATTTCCCGCTTTTTTCATAAACCGAACCTCTTCATTTGCGCTTTTTAGTCAGAGACGACTATCTTAAATAAGAAGACTCATTACAGAAGGGGACGATTACACATGAATGAAACCATTGAACATTTACTCAACCACCGGTCAATCCGGAAATTCAAACAACATCAATTAGACGAAGAGACGATTGAAGCACTCATAAAAGCCGCACAGGCTGCCTCGACATCTTCTTATCAGCAAGCTTATGCCATTATCGGTGTCGAAGACGAAGGATTGAAGCGACAATTAGTTGACGTTGCAAGTGGTCAACAATATGTGGCAGAAAACAGTTACTTCTTTGTCTTTTGTATGGATTACCACAAACATACGTTAGCGGCAGAACTAGCAGGAGGCGACGTTAGCCGGACGATCGAGACGACAGAAGCGCTTGTTGTAGGGGCTGTCGATGCGGGACTCGCTGCTCAAAATTTAGTCGTAGCTGCCGAGTCGCTCGGCTACGGAACGGTCTACATCGGTTCACTGCGAAATGATGCCCGTCGTGTCAGCGAACTCTTACAACTTCCAGATCACGTCGTACCATTATTTGGAGTCGCGGTCGGTCTTCCGGATCAACAACCCGGTAAAAAACCCCGCCTTCCGATGGATGCGGTCTTCCACCGGAATACGTATACTGATGACGATACGATGCGTGAGTTACTGACAGGATACGAAGAGTCAACGTCATCGTATTACGGAGAACGGACCGGTGGTCAACGGACAGAAGGGTGGGTCAAACAGATGGCTGCCTCGATGCACGAACCGAAACGGACGTATCTCCGCGAATTCTTGAAAGAGAAACAGATCGCAAAAGATTGATACGGAGGTATCTGAATGGCAGAACATCAACCACACCGCTCTCGCTTGGAGCGACGACGTATGCAGTTAGAAGAGCAAGCTAGACAAGAAGAGCAGGCTAGGCGAGAAGAAGCTTTTTCGAAAGCATACGCGCCGGACGAATCATTTTCTCAAGAATCCTTTGAGAAGCAGCAAGAACCGGCTACGTATCATCGATATGTCGAAGAGCAACCGCGAGATCGAAAAAGTACATCGCGTCGTTCCGGGAGCGGCATGCTTAAACAGGTCGCACAGATGATCGGGGGTGCCGGATCACGGTTGTTTGCTAATCGGGATCGCTCGAGACGCTCGAGGGAGGCGGGGCGATCAGAGCAATCGGTACAGCAGACTCCTGACGTTTCTTCACGAGAAGCTCATCCTAAAAAAATCAAGAAAAAACATCGTGTTAAACGAAAGCTTCTTGGACTATTTTTATTGTTGCTCATCGCATTCGTTCTTTTTGCCTCACAACCGTTCACGTTCTTATTGATCGGAAGTGATGCACGACCTGGAGAATCGTTGCGAGGATCACGTTCGGACTCTCTGTCGGTCATGCAATTCGTTCCACTTTCTCGAACGATTCAGTTGACGTCGATTCCTCGAGACACGTATACACCGATTTCCTGTGAGAATGGAAAGAAGGATAAAATCACACATGCCTTTGCCTTCGGTGGAGAAGAATGTACGCAAGATGCTGTTTCGGGTCTACTCGATGAAGAAATCGATGGAAAAATTGTCATCTCCTTCGATAGTTTCATCGGATTAGTGGATCAAATCGGCGGAATTGACCTGGTCTCGACAGGAACGTTCTCCGAGCAGGATGCGAGTGGGAAAGCAAATCAGTATTCATTCCAAAAAGGGAAGGAATACCATATGGATGGTGCGATGGCACTTGCCTATTCGAGACATCGAAAAACGGATAATGACGGAGCGCGCGCGAATCGTCAGTCGGAAGTCATCCAAGCCGTCGCGACACATTTGATGAAGCCGACTGGATGGTCGAAAATTCCAGCAGCGCATACGTATATGAAAGAAGAGATGAACCTTGATTTAAGTGTCCGCGAGATGGCGACGGCAGGTTTATCGATTGCCTTGATGTCAGAACGAAAACATTATGAAATCGAAGCCGTCAGCCAACGACTGAACGGGATTTTCTATGATTTACCAAATGAGAAGGCACTGCAAGAATTACGTGATCAGCTTGATACGACGTTTTATGGCACATTGAAGAACTAAGGGGGAGGGGTTTCCTTCCGGTCATTGCGGGTATAAATTGATGTACGTTGCTCCTTTGGTGGATTGTTTTAGGTTATCTCTGAAATGATGATTTTGGACATGATATCATGACATTCCACGAAGGTGACTAACTTATCGAGGAGGGACCCCCCATATGAAAGTACTAGTCGTAGGTGCATCCGGTACGATTGGAGCGCGCGTCGTCAAATCGCTTGCCAAGGGTCATCAGGTCACGGTCATCGTTCGTCATGAACATCTGGTGGAACGATTCGAAAAACTCGGTGTCAAGGCGCATTACGTCGATATCGAAACAGAACTCGAAAAAGTCATTGAGCACGGAGTCGCAGGGCAGGATGCAGTCATTTGTGCGGCTACCGCAGGAGTAGGCGGCGAAGCAACCGAAATAGAACTGCTGGATCGAACAGTCGCTTTGAAAACAATTGATGCAGCTAAAAAGGCACGCGTACGTCATTTCGTTCTACTGAGCGCTTATGGTGCAGATCGCCCCGAGCAATTCAAGAAAGATGTCTATCCGTTCTATGCTGCTAAGAATGCAGCAGAGGAGCAGATTGAACATAGTGGTTTGACGTATACGATCATTTGTCCGGTTGCCATCACAACAGGTGAAGGGCGTGGCTTGATTGAAGCCGATGAAGATTTGAAGGACACGAAGGACGCGACGATTTCGGAAACGGATGTCGCATCGATTCTCGTTGCTTCTGTCGATAATCGATCAGTATTCAATCGACGTCTAGAAGTCAAGGAAGGGAAGACCTCCTTGAATGAGGCCCTAGGGGGAGCGGAAGCTGTCGGTAGCGTTAAAGATAACCGTCAAGTCAAAAAACAATTACCACGTTTTAACTAACTGTTTGTCTCGTTAAAATGTGAATTCTCTAAAATGAAGCGAACTCTTTCTGCATATAAGGCGGAAGAGTTCGCTTTTTTGTTGATAAAAGTAGATAGTCGAAAAGAGGAAGTCTGCTACACTGAACAAAGAAGGAGGGGGTTAGATGTGAAAAAACCGTTGATCTATCTGATCCTAGCGATTGCTATTATCGGCATTGCCTATCAAAGTTATCAAACATATGATGCGAAACAAAAAAAAGTGGAGCAACAACAAAAACAAGTATCACAAGGTGGTCTTGAAGTAGGGATGAAAGCCCCGAATCTATCCTTACGTCAAGAAGGAAAAACCATCAATCTAGACGAAATCAATCATGATGTCTTTGTCATTAATTTTTGGGCAACATGGTGTCCGCCTTGTAAACAAGAGATTCCAGAACTAAATGCCTTTGCAAGACATACAGATGTACCGGTTTACGGGATCAATGTCACGACTTCAGAGCGACGTGTTTCGGATGTTGCTGATTTTCTGAAGAAAACACCTGTTGAATATCCTGTATTATATGATCGACAAGGAACATCAGAGGATGCCTATCGTCTCGTAGCAATGCCAGCTACTTATGTATTAGACCGCCAAGGGACGATTCTTGCAAAACACGTCGGTCCTGTGACGGAACAGATGTTAAAAGAGATGGTGAAACGAACAGGAGGATGACTATGGAACTCCTATGCGACAACTGCTCCTTTCAACAAACATTTCAACTCGGTCAACTGGATGGCTGGCCATCGTTTCCTGCTGTTTTGACGCAAGGGGTCGAAGCGTTCATGACAGGACTTCCGCTTTGGTTCGTACCGTCGATGCATGAACCGATTTTACAGCGGGCATATGTAGACGACTGGAATCGTTTTCGATTAATCCAGCATTATCAGTTGCATCAAGAACAATTAGCAGATGAGTGGGTACCACATCAATTGGATTTATATCATTGTCCGACCTGTCACCGATTTTCGAATCGATTTTGGTGTGCTCTATTTTTGCAACTGGATATCGTTCAACCACTTTATGAATGTCCGCATGATCAGACGATGTTAGAACGAATCGAAATATCCGACATTGATCAGTTTCCCTGTCCCTCCTGTCGCCATCACGCCTTATATGTTCGTAGATAAAACAAAAAGCCATTCGTTTCATGAAAGACTGATGAGAGAAGTTCCTTCTCTATAGTCAATGCATGACATCGAATGGCTTTTTATCGATCATCAACCCATTTGCCGAAACGAAAATGTTTGAAAGGAAGAGGGTGATGAATTACTAACATCTAGCGTATAAGTCGTGCCGTCAAAGATAATCATATCGCCTAATCGTGCTTCAGGTGGTAAATAACGTCGTGGAATGAAACTTGAACCATTTTCCCATAGTAGGACAGCATATTTGCCATCAAGTCGCTCCAGCGTACCACGTTTGATCATATTAACTCCTCCCACAATTACATCGAAGTCATTCCTCGGTCGACCAGGAATGTACTCTCTCTCTATCATTCTCTGTAATTTTTATTCTTATGTTTGGTATATTCCCAGTTCATTTCATCTTTACACATGATTCTTTAAAAAAACGCGATTCCAAGCCATTTTCGTCTTAAATCGGACGTATTTAACAGGAAATAAAGAAGATAGTGGTCAGAAAAAAGACCCGATAGGACATATCGGATCTTTAATATGAAATAGACTCAAGAAGCGAGAGATTGTTTTGTTTCGATTTTCGTTGGACGAAGAAATGCGAGTAAAAACGTAAATAATGGTGAAAGGAGTAAAAAGAATGCGAATGGAACGTATGCTGTTACTGGGACACCGAGTGTCGAAGCGAAGAACGCCCCAGAAACACCCCACGGAATAAGGGGATTGATAAGTGTTCCGCCATCCTCGAGTGAACGAGAGAGGAAACGTGGATCAATCTGACGCTTTTCAAAGATTTTCTTAAATGCTTGACCCGGAAGCAAGATGGACAAGTATTGTTCCCCAGCCATCAAGTTTACGCCGATAGACGACAAGGCGACGGATGAAATGATGCTACCATCACGTTTTAGTTTAGAAACGGTCCGTTCAATGACCACGTCAATGACACCGATACCTCGCAAGACGCCACCGAAGGCAAGTGCGAGCATAACGAGCGAAACCGACCACATCATCGATTGCAATCCACCTTTACTAATGATGGATGTAACCGTCTCACTAGAAGATTCTAGTTTTAATCCGTTCTGAATGACGGTCATCCAGTTCGAGATATTCCAGTTTCCTTGTACAATGCCTGTTAATAACAATCCACTTAAAACACCAGCAACAAGTGTTGGGACGACCGGCATTTTACGTAATGCTAACACCATGACGAGCAACGGTGAAAGCAATGTCCAAGGTGACAAGTCAAATAAACGAGCTAACTCTTGTTGTGTCGTTTGAACAGCAGACGAATCGACATTTCCACTACTACGTCCGAAGATGAAGAACAAGATGAACGTGATCGTGATAGCGGGAATCGTTGTTCCCATCATGAAACGAATATGATCGAACACAGACACATTGACGATTCCTGGAGCGAAATTCGTCGTATCTGATAAAGGTGACATCTTATCTCCGAAACAGGCACCGCTGATGATGGCACCTGCTGCAAGTGCTGGATTAACGCCTAGTGCGATTGCGATTCCCATCAAGGCAACACCAACCGTACCAATCGTCGTAAAGGAGCTACCTGTAAAGGTCGAGACGACCATCGCAATCAAAAGAGCGCTCGGTGCGAACCAAGTCGCTGAAAGTGTAGATAAACCAAAATGGAGAAGGGTCGGCACTGCGCCACTCATCATCCAGACCGCAATTGTCATACCGACGAGCAACATGATCAAGATCGGTTTGATCGCTTCCCGAATACCTTGAATCATGTGGTGTTCGACGTCCTCGAACTTAAAACCGCGGTAAACGGCATATCCTGAGACGAAAATAAGACTGGACAAGATGGCAAGATGCGGTTCGGCTTTAGCACCGAATAACGCGGACAATAAGATGATGATACTGATTCCTAGGATAGCTGCGGATTCACGGAATGACATGCGCATGCTTCCACCTCCTTAATATGAATATGAAAGTATGTTAACTCTCTGTTACTAACACGCTTTTATGCACAAAAGCATTGAACAAACGTAATACTAACGAATATTCTGGATGGCGTCAACCATAAGAGTTTCTATGAAAAATATAAAAAAACAAAAATGTGACGATTTTTTGTCGTAAACGCTTTCTTTTTTAGTTCAAATCTTGCACAATAAGAAGTATCAAATGACATTTTTGTGAACGATGAGGAGGATACATATGTTTACATTGATTTTTGTAGTAGTCGTCGCGATTATGGGTGCAGGCGTATTTGGGATTGATCATCTCGTAGCGCAACGTGCGGAAAAGCGTTAAGTAGATGCATGTAAAAGAAGCGTTGAAGGGACTGTCTTATAAAAGACAATCGCTTCAACGCTTCTTTTTTTGTATAAAAACTAATAAAAATTCAATTGACAGTATAAATATACATATGTTTAAATCGGTATAACATTCTTTGAAGGGGAGCGTACAGATATGAAATGTACCATTATCGGAGCAACAGGATATACCGGAATTGAACTGATTCGCCTGCTAGAAGCACATCCTTCATTTGAGATCGTCTGTTTAATGAGTGACTCGATGGCAGGGGAATTCATGCATGATGTATTCCCATTCATGAATAAAAAAACATATTCCTCGTTATCTTCCTTTTCGGTCGAGCATTTGATGGAAACCGAGACAGACATGGTGTTCTTAGCGACACCGAGTGGGATTTCGAAGCATTACTTAGAACAACTTCAAAATTGGTCCGGTTATGTCATTGATTTGAGTGGCGATTTGAGACTTCCATCTGAAGCATATGCAGCGTGGTATGACAAGGAACCAATTGATCTCCAGTTACAACAAAGAGCAACTTATGGATTACCAGAATGGAATCGTCAAGCTGTTGCATCGAGCAAATGGATTGCGAATCCGGGCTGTTACGCGACAGCAGTTTTGCTCGGACTGACACCATTCTTAAAAGAGAAAAAAATCGATCCATCTCAAATCATCATTCAAGCTTCTTCTGGTCTAACGGGGGCTGGCAAAACGTTAACGGCACAAACGCATCATGTCCATTCCAGCGAAAACGTTCGTTTGTATAAAGTGAATCAGCATCAGCACATTCCGGAAATTGAGCAGGCGCTTTTCGAATGGACTGGATCATCGGATCCGATTACGTTCTCGACCCAACTACTACCGATCAATCGAGGCATCATGGCGATTATGACAGTCCAGCCGTTGATCGATTTATCGGAAGCGGAGTGGCGATCCTGGTTGATTGACCAGTATGCAACGGAACCATTCGTCCGAATCCAACAGGCTGATCCGGAAATTAAGTCCGTCGTCGGGAGTAATCATTGTGATTTGACCGTCTATAAGGATGATCGGACAGGGCGCGTGACCATCGTTTCAGTCATCGATAACATGCAAAAAGGAGCTGCCGGACAAGCCGTTCAAAATGCCAACATTTTAGCAGGATTTGATGAAATGTCTGGTCTGACCCAACAACCGATCTATATTTAAATACTTTGAGATGAAAGAGGAGGAACGCCTGTGTGGCAAGTACAAATAGAGACCCCATTGACGATCACGACACCGAAGGGATTTCAAGCTTCAGGGGTACACGTCGGGCTAAAGCGAAAGCGGAAGGATCTTGGTTTGATTTGGTGTGAGAAAGGTGCAAGTGCCGCAGCTGTCTATACGACGAATCAGGTGCAAGCAGCACCGATCACTGTGACGAAGCAAGCGTTACAGGCGTCACAAGGACACATTCATGCAGTCCTCGTCAACAGCGGAAATGCGAATGCCTGCACAGGAGAACTTGGTCTATCACATGCGTATACATCACAACAAGCGTTAGCGACCCACTTCGGGATTGCTCCAGAACAAGTCGCGATTGCTTCAACAGGAATCATTGGTCAACCGTTAGCCATTGATACGTTACTGGCAGGTATTCCACAGCTGATGCCTACAAATGACAAGGATGCCGCGAATGATTTTTCCCATGCGATCCTGACGACCGATACCGGTACGAAATCTGCTGGTCAACAATACATGCAAGGCAATGTTCAAATTTCAGTATGTGGCGTGGCGAAAGGGTCAGGGATGATTCACCCGAACATGGCAACGATGCTTGGGTTCTTGACGACCGATGCAACGATTGAACCGGATGTCTTACAGACACTATTGCGCCGGACGATTCATCGGACGTTCAACTGCATTACCGTAGACGGTGACAGTTCGACGAATGACATGGTCATGATTTTAGCGAGCGGAGCTGCAGGAGGAGCAACGATCGTTGAAGGGACAGACGAAGCGTTAGCATTCGAACAGGCGATCGAAACGGTTTGCCAAGATTTAGCGAAACAGATTGCGCGGGACGGGGAAGGTGCGACGAAGTTGATCGAAGTGACGGTAGACGGAACACAAACTGATGAAGTAGCGCGGATGATCGCCAAACAAGTCGTCGGATCGTCTCTCGTCAAAACAGCAATCTTTGGGGAAGATGCGAACTGGGGACGAATCATCGCTGCAGTCGGGAGTATCAAGGAGCCACTTGATGTATCAAACGTTGACATCAAAATTGGTTCGCAGTGGGTGTTGCAACAGAGCATGCCTGTCTTATTCGATGAAACAATTGCATCGCGGGAGTTGGCACAGCAGGACGTTCAAATTCATATCGATTTACATGACGGCACAGGACGAGGGCACGCCTATGGATGTGATCTGACGTACGATTACGTCAAAATCAATGCGAGTTACCGGACATGACGAAACGAAAAGTCATCAAACTAGGTGGTAGTGTGTGGGAGCAATTGGATGCGCGGTATTTCGAGGAATGGAAAGCGTGGGTCGAAACCGGTAACGAATTATTGATTGTCCATGGGGGCGGTCCTCTTCTATCGAGTTACTGTGAGCAAGAAGGAATCAAACCCGTGTTTCGGAACGGTGTCCGTGTAACGACGGATGGTGTCTTACTCGGGGCGCGACGGATCTTAGCAGGGGAAGTCCAATCCGGTATCGTCCAGCAGTTGAATCAAGCGGGGATCCCTGCCGTCGGAATGAGCGGTTTAGACGGCGCAAGCGTCCATGGTAAAACGATCAAAGGACTCGGGGCAGTCGGTCAAATCACGCACATTCATCCACGATTATTCACGGTGTTGAGTACGAATGGTTATGTGCCTGTCGTCACGTCCCTTGTCACAGGGGAGCAAGGTGTATTGAACAGTAATGGAGATGCGTGTGCAATTGCTGTCGCGAAGGCTTGGTCTGTCGACCGCTTTGAATTGTTGACGGATGTCGAGGGTGTAAAAGTAAACGGTGACTATCAATCAGAAATCACGTCTGCAGCCATCGAAGCTGCGATAGCGTCGGGAGAAATCTACGGGGGAATGATTCCGAAGGTCGAAGCGATGATGCAAGCCACTCAGCATGGTATTCCAGAGGTCGTCATTCGGTCTGGGAAAAATGCATTAGCTACAGGGACACAAATCAAGGAGGAATTACATGAGTGCACTACTACCCACTTATCAACGTACTGATGTGGAATTGGTCAAAGGACAAGGGTCGATCGTAGAAGATGCGACAGGGAAGACGTATCTGGATTTCATCATGGGAATCGCTGTCTGCAACACAGGGCACCGTCATCCTTATATTCAGCAACGGTTAGAGGAACAGTTGAATCAAATTTGGCATACGTCGAATCTGTTTCAAATCGCGGCCCAAGAGCGAGTCGCCGAGCGACTGACGGAAGACAGTCATCTTAGCCGTGCTTTCTTTTGTAACAGTGGTGCGGAAGCAAACGAGGCGGCGTACAAACTCGTTCGAAAATGGACAGGGAAAACGGAAGTCGTCACGTTTAAACAGTCCTTCCACGGGCGAACGTTTGCGATGATGGGCGCAACAGGACAGGAGAAAATCAAAGCGGGATACGGGGAGATGGTGAATGGCTTCAAACATCTACCGTTTAACGAGATGGAGAGTCTATCAGCGATTACGGAGCAAACTGCTGCCGTATGGCTTGAAATCATTCAAGGAGAAGGTGGGGTCGTCGTCGCTGATGATGCGTGGCTTGAAGCGTTGATGAAGAAGGCGCAGCAATACGATGTCAAAATCATCGTCGATGAAGTGCAGACCGGCATTGGTCGGACGGGTTCTCGTTTTGCGTTTGAGCAGACACCACTCGTACCGGATATCATTACCCTCGCGAAAGGGCTTGGGAGTGGACTCGCGGTCGGCGCGCTACTTGCGACGGCAGAGGCAGCGGAAGTATTCACACCTGGATCGCATGGCTCGACCTTTGGTGGGAATCCACTCGCGATGACAGCTGCGGAAGCAACACTTGATCTCTTGTTAAGTGACACTGTCATGGCAGACGTTCAAGGAAAAGGCGAATATTTACGTCAACAATTAGAGGAGAAATTACCCAAGTCAATCGTGAGTTCTATTCGTGGACGTGGCTTGATGGTTGGTATCGAGTGTACGATGCCTGTTGCACCGCTGATTGACGCTTTACGTGAGAATGGTCTTCTCGTCGTTTCGGCTGGTCCTCATGTCATTCGCTTATTACCATCGTTGTTCGTGACGGAACAGGAACTCATGCACGCCATCGAAAAAATACAACTCGTTTGTCAACAGGAGGTCATCGTATGAAACAATCCGGAAAACTAATGCTGGCGGACGGAACGACGTTTACCGGTTCGTGGCAAGGAACAGCTCCAGTCAAAGGCGAGGTCGTCTTTTTCACTGGAATGACAGGATATCAGGAAGTCTTGACGGATCCGTCTTATCAGGGTCAAATTCTTGTCTTCACATACCCGTTGATTGGTCAATACGGTATTCAAGCGGAGGCGTCAGAAAGCAACCAGATTCAAGTCGCTGGCGTCATCGTTCAAACATTAGCAGCGGACGGGGAAGGAACATCACTCGCGAGCTGGTTGAGCAAAGCGAATATTCCGATTTTGTCAGAAGTCGATACGCGTTCTCTTGTGCATCTATTACGAACGGAAGGCGACCAATTCGGAGACATGATGCAAGAGGATATGGCAGTCACTGAGTCAATCGACACAGCATACATCGCTTCCGTATCAACGACTTCAGACGTCGAATACGTACCGGAAGTCGAACAGGGTCACATCGTCTGTATCGATTACGGCGTAAAACAATCGATGATCGATGCTTTGCTTGAACGCCATATGCGTGTAACGGTCGTGCCATATGATACGACACCGGAGCAGGTTCAAGCACTGGCCCCAGATGGTCTGCTGTTCTCCAATGGACCTGGTGATCCGACACAACTGGATCCATTTCTTTCAGGAATCCGTGAATTGGCGACGAGCTATCCGACACTTGGTATTTGTATGGGGCACCAAGTCCTCGCTCATGCCTTTGGTTGTACCTTATTAAAACAACATCACGGGCACCGTGGGGCGAACCATCCCGTACGTCATCTAGCATCCGGGCAAGTGTTCATGACGTCTCAGAATCATGGTTATGCCGTTGATGTAAAAAGTATCGAAGCGTCTGAAATGGAACTTGCGTACGAACACATCAATGATGGATCCGTTGAAGGATTGATTCATCCGGCTCTACCGATCATGACAGTCCAATTTCACCCAGAAGCGAGTCCAGGACCGACAGAGGCGATGGTCGTCTTCGATCAATTCGTAAATAGCGTATTACATCAGGAGGTAGCATATGTGGGATAAACAGAAAGTACTCGTCATCGGTTCGGGTCCGATCGTCATCGGGCAAGCAGCAGAATTTGATTATTCCGGCACACAAGCCTGTCAGGCGCTTCGAGAAGCGGGATGCGAGGTCATCTTAATGAATTCGAATCCGGCTACTATCATGACGGATCCGAGCACGGCAGATCATGTCTACATTGAGGCGATGACCCTTGAAAAAGCAACGGCCATCATCGAACAAGATCGACCATCCCATCTCCTAGCGACAGTCGGTGGACAAACGGCACTCAATCTTGCGATGTCACTCGAAGAAGCAGGCGTACTTGAGCAATACGGTGTCGAACTTCTAGGGACATCGCTTGAGACAATCCGAGACGGAGAAGATCGTGAACGATTCAAGCAAAAGATGATCGAACTCGCGCAACCGCTCCCGGAAAGTCAAACAATCGAGTCGTTAGCAGAACTTGAAGATTTCATGGCAGTACACGGGGTGCCACTCGTCATCCGACCAGCCTTTACGCTCGGGGGAACGGGCGGTGGAATCGCGGTGACGAAGGACGAGGCACGTTTGTTAGCGCAGAACGGCTTACAAGCGAGTCCGATTTCGCAGTGTTTGGTTGAAGTGAGTATCGCTGGCTATAAAGAAGTCGAATACGAAGTCATGCGTGACAGCGCAGATACGACGATCATCGTCTGCAACATGGAAAACATTGATCCTGTCGGTGTCCATACTGGAGACTCTGTCGTCTTTGCACCGATTCAATCGATTTCAGATCGAATGAATCAGCAATTGCGGACGGAAGCGCGGAAAATCGTATCGCACCTCGGTGTCATCGGTGGATGTAACATTCAATTCGCGATCCATCCGACGGAAGAACGCTACTTCGTCATTGAAGTCAATCCGCGTGTCAGTCGTTCTTCGGCACTTGCTTCCAAGGCGACGGGATATCCGATCGCGAAATTAGCGACACGTCTTGCGCTCGGTGAGCGACTTGATGACTGCATCAATCCTGTCACGAAGGAGACGATGGCGAGTTTTGAACCGACGATGGATTATATCACGGCAAAAGTGCCTTGTTTCCCTTTCGATCTATTTACCGGCAGTAACCGGACGCTTGGAACGCAAATGAAGGCAACGGGTGAGAGCATGGCGATGGGGAAGACGCTAGAAGAAGCGTTACAAAAGGCGTGGCGTGGTGCAGGAGTCGAGCAAGCGCCTCTTTATCCGACATGGATGAGAACAGCGGAGGCTGACGTATTGTGGAAAGAAATAAAGGCGCCGACGGATCGTCGCTTGCTTGCGATGCTCGCGCTACTGGATCGCAAGGAGACGACCGTCGAAGAACTCGTCGAACAGACGAAAGTACAAGCTTTATTCGTCAAAGTACTCCAACGCCTCGTTGATCAGCAAATAAAAATTAAAATGACAGACATCTCTTCTATCAAAACTGCGAAGCTGATGGGCTTTACGGACGAACAAATTGCCCTTCTGACGGGTGTCAGTGCTGTAGACATCGAGAAGTTACGTAAAGAGCAAGGCATCCTTCCTGTCTATCACATGATTGATACATGTGCGGGAGAGTTCAAGAGTGCGACTCCTTATTTCTACGGAAACTGGAGTGGTCAAACGGAAGTCACAGCATCGACGAAAAAGAAAGTCGCTGTCATCGGTGCGGGACCAATTCGGATCGGTCAAGGAATCGAATTTGATTATTGTTCCGTTCACGCGGTACGTGCATTACAAGCATCCGGTTACGAAACAATCATGATCAACAATAACCCGGAGACCGTCTCGACCGACTTCGAAGTCGCAGATCGCCTGTATGTCGAGCCGTTGACACTTGAAGACGTCATGCATGTGCTAGAAGCAGAGGATTGCCAAGACGTCTTAGTCCAGTTCGGAGGACAAACGGGGATTGCGCTTGCGTCTGGTTTGGAGAACGCCGGTTATCATCTTCTCGGAACGACGGCAGATGTCATCGATCAAATGGAAGACCGTGAGCGGTTCTATCAATTTTTAGATGACATTGGTATCGATCGTATTCCAGGACAAGAAGTGGCGACGTACGAACAAATGATAGAAGTCGCAACAACGATCGGTTACCCGGTCATGATTCGTCCTTCCTATGTCATCGGAGGTAAAGGAATGCACATCATCCACGATCAAGAGCAATTAGAGACGATCGTTTCCGAATTAGCATTCCCGGTCCTCGTGGATGCCTACCTCCAAGGAAAGGAAATCGAAGTCGACTGCATTACGGACGGAACAACGACGTACGTTCCGATTTTGATGGAGCAATTGGAACGGGCAGGAGTTCACTCTGGAGATTCGACGATGATTCTGCCACCTGTATCGCTCAACGCTACCGTTCAGAGCGAAATCGAGCGAATCGCGCAGATGATCGGACAACAGATGGATTATAAAGGAGCGTACAATATCCAATTCGTCTTGCATGACGATCAAGTCTACGTCTTGGAAATCAATCCGCGTGCCTCTCGCACGTTACCGATCGTCGCCAAAGTAACGGGTCAACCGATCTTACAGTGGGCAGTCCAAGCTGCGGTCGGTCAAGCGGTCGCACTACCAACGGAACAGACGAAACTTGATTTCCATGCCGTCAAGACCCCTGTTTTTTCAACGTTAAAGTTACAAGGCGTCGATCCGAAAACAGGCCCAGTCATGCGTTCGACAGGTGAAACGCTGCAATGGACGACAGACGGACTGGCGCTGGAACGTTTCATTTTCGACGAGACGACGAAACGACATTTGACGACGAGAGACATCATCGTTGCTGGAGCAGATACAGAGGCTTTCGGAATGGGTGTAGCGTTAGATGAAACGATTGACTGGGCACAATGTGCGATTTTCTATTCGCACGTGATAGAAGAAAAAGCGAGTCGCGAAGCAGCGCTTGCTGCCGGGGTACAAGTTCTGACAGAACCTGAACTAGCACATTATCATCTACAAGCGACAGAAAAGTCCCCTTATGCTGTGAAGGCACTTCATACATGGACAGAGCCGATCAAGGAGGAAGTAAAATGAAGACGATGCAACAACTGCAACATTTCTTAACGATGGCGGAACTGACGCCGGAAGCACTGACGGAGCTATTGGCACTCGCGAAAGACATCAAGCATCAGCCGAGTGTCTACCAAAACGCATTAAGCCATAAAAAAGTGGCCTTATTGTTTGAAAAGGCATCGACGCGAACACGTCTATCGTTTGAGGTGGGTGTCGCCGAACTCGGTGGACATCCGATCGTGCTAAGTGGAGCAGATATGCAAATCGGGCGGGGGGAGCCGCTCTCAGATACGATTCAAGTCATGAGCCGTTACGTCGATGCCCTGATGATTCGGACGTTCGGTCATGAGATCGTCGACACGCTTGCGGCACATGGTACGATTCCAATCATCAATGGATTGACGGATCTACACCATCCGTGCCAAGTCCTTGCTGACTTGCTGACAATCGAAGAGACATTTGGAACACGATCCGGAAAGATTTTGACATATATCGGGGACGGAAATAACATGGCGCATTCGCTGATGATTGGTGGAGCGCTCAGTGGAATGGAAGTTCGCATCTGTGCGCCGGAGGCGTATGCTCCTGATCCACAAATCGTTCATGAGGCACAAGTCATTGCGAAGGAAACGGGTGGAAACATCATCGTCATGACGGATCCTGAGGAAGCAGCGAGTGGTGCAGACGTCGTGTATACGGATGTCTTCGCGAGTATGGGACAAGAAGAAGAAGCGACGATGCGTCTGCAAGCATTTGAAGGATATCAGGTTAATGCCAATATTATGAATCAAGCAAATGATGAAGCTATTTTCTTGCATTGCCTTCCGGCGCATCGCGGGGAGGAAGTCACGGCGGACGTCATCGATGGCAAGCAATCTGTCATCTTCGATCAAGCCGAGAATCGCCTCCACGCACAAAAAGCGTTGCTCGTCACATTACTTGGATAACCATAAAAGACTCGGTCGCCGATTTGGCGACCGAGTCTTTTGGTTGAGCGAAGTTAATCATAATGGCGTCGGGCTAATCGTTCTTCTTGTTCTTTTTTTGATTTGTCGCTTATTTTTTTCGTGCAGACGTTTCATGAAAGAGGTCGTTTGCCAAGACGGTGCCCAGTCGGATTCTTTTCCGGCACGGAGTGCGAGGATGTAATCATAGCTCTGATGAAGTCGTTCAATCATCTCCGTTCGGACATCACAAATGTGACCGTGTCCGGGTATCAACAGTTTGACTTCATATTCATAAATGAATGACTCGAGTAGCTCGAGCGTCGTCAAATACTCAGAGGAATCGTGTTCAATCAAGGGGATTTCAACATCGGAAGCATAGTCGCCGCAGACTAACAAGTGGAGTGGCATGACGATGAAGGAAAGATGAGTCGATTCATGACCAGGTGTCAAAAAGAAGATCAGCTTCGTCTGACCAATCGTCAAAATCGTTTCAGACTCATGGATGACATGCGTCACATCTGGAAATAGCACGGGGGAGTCGATGTAAAATTCATCGTTAAAGTCTTGTACGGCTTGGAGCGCTTCTTGTCGGTCGACATCGATGAACGGTTTAGAAGCGATGACGATGGCATCCGTAAAGGCGTAGGCACCTAAAATATGATCGAAATGGGCATGCGTATAGACAACGTATAACGGTCGTTCGCGACGCACGATTTCGACGTCTCGACGAATCGTTGCAATCTCATCGGGAAGCCAACCAGGATCGACGACAATCAGACAATCAGGCGTCTCGATCAATGTTGAGGTCGTTTTCATGAGTGTACTTTGATAAATCGTCACGCCAGGCATTTTCATCTGAATCATACGAATCCTCCTTTACGAATCTCTATCTATATCGTTGTATACCCAGAAATTCGTTGGAATCATCAGCAGAAAAAATAAAAAAAGACGACTCGCACGTCGCGAGTCGCCTGCCCTCTAGAGGGAAATGGTCCTAGACCTATGTTATGTCATAATTGGAGCGGGTGAAGAGAATCGAACTCTCGTCATCAGCTTGGAAGGCTGAGGTTTTACCATTAAACTACACCCGCATATCGGCTACATGAAATATAGTAGCATAGCAAAGAGGGCATTTCCATAACTTTTATGAAAAAAAGCAATTTCTTTTAAGATTCGGTGTACAATAATACTAGTTAATCGTTTCCAATGGTAATCTTGATTTGCAATATGGGTAAAGTTGGGTAGAGGAGAGAGTGTCTGGTGAATGAAGTGCGAGTTTGGAGCGAACAATCGATGGGAAAAGGATGGGAAGCGATTTGTCACCACCAATTCGATCGTCATCGCTTATTGATAGGAGAGTGGTTCCATAACGTAGGTGTACTTGCTTTTTCCATCAATCAAGATGCGGATTTGCTACCGGATGTCCTTCCAAACACATTCGATCTGCCGCTCGTCTCGGAACGTGTGCAGCGCATGATTGCGGCATACGCGCCTTTTTCTGTACAATGTCTCAAGGTACATCTTGAGACGAAGGACGGAGTGGTTCCGTACTATCTTCTCAATCTCTTATCTGTCAGTCGGATCGAACATCTACATACGACGGATGTATTCCGTCCGATCCCGAGACGACGCGTCTATTTTTTGACAGAACGACGAATCAGCGATTCGATTTGTCCGCACCATTTGATGCGGGATGAACGCACACATCGCATGTTCGTCTCTGCTCAACTCGCTCGACAATTCGAGCGTATGGCTGTGACGGGTATCCGCTTTGAAGAGATACAACGAATGGAGGAATTCAAATGAAACAGTACACAGTCGATCATTGGATCACGCTAGAATATCCAAAGGTATTTGAATATCAAGAAGAAGAAACATATGTCAGTTTTTATTCGACGGATGAAAATGCAATGGGTACGCTCCAATTATCCATCTACGAGTCCGATTCAGAAGAACTGACACCGTATGAGGCGGCGGAACAAGAAATCAACTTGTTGGTAGAAGAGTTCGGCATCGAACTGACAGGAGCACTTGAAGTCCGTCGTAATTCAACAAAAGAAGCGTTGCTTGCGGTAGACGGGAAAGAAGAAGATATCTTCTTACGGATCTACGCGTATTCAGACGGGGAACGGTTAGTCTTGTTGACGTACTCTGCAGAACGCGAGACGCTTGAAATCGAGGAAATCGAAGCGATGATTTCTTCACTGACTTGGATTCAATGAAGGATACGATAGAAGTGCAAAAGGCAGCGGATCGCAAGGATCCGCTGCCTTTTTTATATCGATCGGTGTGGCTTAAGAAGAACGGGAAGATGACTGTTTAGCTGCTGGATTGACTTGTTTATTCAACCAGCTCGCGATATCTGCGAAAACGCGGATACGTTCGAACTCATGGAAGAGCTCGTGACGTAACCCTCGATAAATCGTCAGCTGTACGGCATCGACACGGACGCGATTATACATATCAAACAAATGATGAATACCCTTTCCATCGAACGCGACCGCGTCATCCCCACCAGCAAGCAATAAGAGGGGTAAATGACGTGGATGCTGATAGATGGAAGCAAGTGCGTTGACGAGTTTCGTTGCATGCAAGAGTTCGTGGAAGAACCCTAATGTGACCGTTTGACCGGACAATGGATCTGCATCATAGCGCATGACGGATTGTGGATCCGAAGAGAGCCAAGCATTTTTAGAAAGCGCTGGGAAGAAGCGTAAGTTATACCGTCCGAACACGAGTTGTCCAAAACGTTCAGCAGGGTGTGTCGCTGACAGCTGATGGATTTGACGTTCGACGAGTTTTTGACTGACATTACCGAGTAAACCTGTACTAGTTGGGGGTCCACTCGCGATGATTCCGGCTACTGTATGGCCGAGTGTTTGACCGATCCGGCGAGCGATCAACGAACCAAAACTATGACCGAAAATGAAAACAGGTAACGTCGGATAACGCTCTTTGATGTCAGTGACGAGTTCTTCTGCATCCTGCATCAATTGTTTAAAACCCTGATTCGGCTCGAGGTGTCCGAGCGTTCCGAGCTGTGCTGCTCGGGTTCCGAAACAGCGTAAGTCTGCGATGATCGTGTGGTAATGATGCGCATAGAGGAATTCTGCGAATTCCTCATACCGTGCGCCATGCTCCATCATCCCGTGAAAGACGATCACGACTCCTTTAGGATCATGGGCTTCGAGGCTATGCAATGTCGTAGTATAGCCGTCAGAGGCTATCCAATGTGAATGATCAATCGTCATGTAACTCATCCTCTCATCAAGAAAGTCCGAATACCTGTCCGTCTTCCGAAACGCCCATATGGAAGGCGGCAGGAACTGCGGGTAATCCTGGCATCGTTAATACATTCCCAGTCAATGCAACGATGAACCCTGCACCAACCGATGGTCGGATTTCGCGGACCGTGATCGTGAAGTCTTCGACACGACCATAACGAGCAGGGTCATCGGTTAAAGAAAATGGTGTTTTTGCCATACAAATCGGTAACTCATTCAATCCCATCTCCGTACACCGTTCGAGTTCGCGAAGCGCTTTGGCTTCAAAATGAACGTCGGCTGCACCGTAGACACGCTTTGCGATACGCTCGATCTTTTGACGAAGCGGTAAGACGTCAGGATACAGTGGGCGGAACTGGCTCGGTTCCTCAAGAGCTTGCATGACTTCCGTGACGAGTGCTTCGCCGCCAGCCCCCCCTTTACTGAAGACCTCACTTTCCGCGACACGAATATTACGATCCTGACACCATTCTAGGATCATGTTCCGTTCTGCTTCCGTGTCAGTGAAGAAACGATTCAAGGCAACGACGGCAGGGACGCCGAACAGACTCATCGTCTCGACGTGTTTTTCAAGTAACGCAAGACCATCTGTTAAGGCAGCGAGATTTTCTTCGCTGAGTTGCGTTTTGTCGACACCACCATGCATCTTCAAGGCACGAACCGTAGCGACGATGACGACGGCATCCGGGTGGAGTCCGCCAATCCGTGATTTGATGTTGAAGAACTTTTCGGCACCTAAATCAGCTCCGAATCCTGCTTCTGTGACAACGTAATCACTTAGCTTCAGTGCAGTTTGCGTTGCAATCAAAGAGTTACAACCATGTGCGATGTTCGCGAACGGTCCACCGTGAATCAGTGCCGGTGTTCCTTCGACGGTTTGAACGAGGTTCGGACGAAACGCATCTTTTAGAAGCAACGTCGCAGCTCCTGACGCCTGAATATCTTTGACCGTAACCGGCTGTTGATCGTACGTATACGCGACGACGATGCGGCTCAAGCGTCGTTCGAGATCCGTGATAGAGTCTGCTAGACAGAGGACCGCCATGATCTCGGAAGCGACCGTGATATCGAACCCATCTTGACGCGGTACGCCATGAGCAGGACCACCGAGACCAATCGTGACTTGGCGCAAGGCACGGTCATTCAAATCAAGAACGCGTTTCCAGACGATACGACGCGGATCGATGCCAAGGATATTACCTTGATGCAGGTGATTGTCGAGCAAGGCACTGATTGTATTATGAGCAGATGTGATCGCATGCATATCGCCTGTGAAATGCAGATTGATCTCTTCCATCGGTAGGACTTGGCTATAGCCACCACCACACGCGCCACCTTTTAAGCCCATCGTTGGACCGAGTGAGGGTTCCCGTAAACAAATCATCGTCTTATGTTTTGCCCGATGCAACGCTTGTCCGAGTCCGACAGTGACGGTTGATTTTCCTTCACCGGCGGCTGTCGGATTGATGGCAGTGACAAGAATCAGTTTACCGTCAGATTTCGTTGCCAATCGGTTCAACAGTCCGTCTGTCAACTTCGCTTTATACTTTCCGTACGTATCAAAATCCTCTTCTTGCAAACCAATCCGGTCCGCAATTTCTCGAATCGGGCGTAAGACGGTTTGTTGTGCGATTTCTAAGTCCGAACGAATGGTCTTTTCCATGGTATCGACTCCCTCTTTGATTGGATCTCTCTTTTTTCTAATAGTAGCCTATCTAGTGCGAGTGCGCCAAAAGAAAACGTTCAATATTTTCCACCCAATGGGTCAAATGGTGACGTGTTCAAGTGTTAGAGAAAGACGTACTGTAGAGTGGAGGAGGGATGAAACAATGACATCTGGACAAAAGAAGTGGAAACGCGGTCTTGATTTTTGGCTCTTCGTCGGACCGGTCTTTCTTGTATTCGCAGTGATCGTGCTTGTACCGTTTTTCAATGGCGTCATGTATTCGTTCACGGACTGGAACGGTGTGACCGGAGAATTAAATTGGATCGGCTTTGATAACTATGTCCGTCTCTTTACGAGTGACGAGCAGTTCCAGCAGTCATTTTGGTTGACGACGAAATATACGGTCGTCGCCGTCATCTTAACGAATGTCGTCGGTTTCATCTTGGCGTTCTTATTGACACAAAATATTCGCACACGTAATTTCTTACGAACGATTTTCTTCATGCCGAACTTAATCGGTGGATTGATCCTCGGGTTCGTTTGGCAGTTCATCTATGTCAAAGGCTTCGCATCGATCGGTGAATTGACAGGATGGAGTATATTTGAACTTCCATGGTTAGGAGATGCCCGGACAGGATTCTGGGGTATCGTCATCGTTTCGATTTGGCAAGGTGGCGGTTACATCATGGTCATCTATATCGCGGCTCTACAAAACGTGCCACAAGAGCTGATTGAAGCAGCAAAAATCGATGGTGCCAATCGTCTATCGACGTTACGGAACATTACGTTGCCGCTGATCATGCCGTCGGTCACGATTTGTCTGTTCTTGACGATTTCGTGGTCCTTCAAGTTATTCGATACGAACTTATCCCTAACGAATGGTGGACCATTCAAATCGACCGAAATGCTTGCTTTAAACATTTACAAAGAATCGTTTACGAATAATAATCTTGGACTCGGATCAGCGAAGGCAATCATCTTCTTCGTTGTTGTTGCAGCGATTACAGTCACTCAAGTCTATCTGACGAAAAAACGGGAGGTGGAAGCATGAGTACAGCACAACCATTACCCACTCCGCAAGAGGAGAAACCGAAGCGCTCTAAAAAGACGAGAGGTCGTTATTCACTCCGTCTTGGAACGGTCGAACTGGCAGCCTTATTGATGGGGCTACTGTACATGATCCCGTTTTATTACGTTGTCTCGAATTCTTTCAAGACGCAGGGCGATATCTTTACGAACACAACGGGTCTACCAAAGGAATGGATGACGTCCAACTATTCAGAAGCATGGGAAGCCATGAACTTCGGAAAAGTCTTTTTAAACTCCGTCATCATTACAGTCGGCGCTAACGCGGTCATCATCATCTTTTGTTCGATGGCGGCCTGGAAACTCGTCCGGACGAAAACACGCTTGTCGACGATCATCTTTTTCTTATTCGTTGCGGCGATGATCATTCCATTCCAATCGATCATGATTCCCTTATCGAAACTGTCTGGTGATCTCGGATTGCAGAACAGTTATTGGGGATTGATTCTGATGTATCTTGGCTTCGGGTCAGGATTATCGATTTTCTTATACCATGGATTTATGAAGTCGATTCCAGAAGAAATCGAGGAGGCGGCCATCATTGATGGTTGTTCACAATGGGGTGTGTTCTGGCGCATCGTGTTCCCATTACTCAAGCCCATCACGGTGACGATCATCATCTTGAACACGCTTTGGATTTGGAACGATTTCCTACTGCCATCGCTCATGTTACGAGACGTCGATTTACGAACGATTCCACTCGCGACGTTCTATTTCTTCGGTCAGTATACGAAGCAGTGGGACTTAGCACTTGCCGGACTCGTCCTCGGGATCATTCCGTTATTGTTGTTCTTCTTTGCCTTGCAAAAACAGATCATTCAAGGAATTACGAGTGGATCGATCAAATAATTTTTGTAAGCGCGTTCTCGCTTCTGCGAGAACGCTTTTTTCATGATTCACACGTCAGATTAATCTGACAACTTTTATTTTTTTTGAAAAAAAGTCTTTTCAAACACTTGCGACCTGTTGTACGATGTTCTCAATTCAATTGTAACAACGACGTTGAAGGGAAGAGTAACACCTTGTACGACCGTATAGCGAGCTGGGGATGGTGAGAGCCCAGTCGGAAGCAAGATGCGAAGAACCTCCCGGAGTCGCTACCCGAACCCGAATGTCAGTAGGCGTAGTCGGAGTTGCCTGTCCGTTATCATAAGGCCGAAGATGAAGTGATTCGTCTTTTGAGTGAGCAACATCGTTGCTAACATGGGTGGTACCGCGGAACCGAGTCTTTCGTCCCATATTCTTGGGAAAGAAGGGCTCTTTTTTATGGCTTCTTTTTCAAAACACAATTGAGGAGGAACACCACCATGACAACACTCGTATCGATGAAACACACACAGGAAGCTATCACACTCGTAAAGAAACGCTTTGAAGAACGCTTTTCGACGACACTCGGATTGACACGTGTCGAAGCACCATTGTTCGTAGAAAGCACACTCGGTGTCAACGATCATCTCAACGGCGTAGAGCGCATCATTCGCTTCGATGCCTTGGATCACACAGCAGACCTCGAAATCGTACAATCTCTTGCAAAATGGAAGCGTCAAGCGCTTCATACGTATGGATTTGAAGCAGGAGAAGGCTTATACACGTTGATGCATGCGATTCGTCGCGATGAGATGCTGGATGCGACACACTCCATTCACGTCGATCAGTGGGATTGGGAACGTATCATTACGAAAGAACAACGGACGAGTGCTTATTTACAAGAAACGGTACAAGCGATCTATGCAACGATTCGTCAAGTTGAGCAAGAAGTGGAAGCGGAGTACGGCATTTCAGCAATCTTACCGGAAACGATTCATTTCATGACGACACAAGAGCTAGAGGATGCGTATCCGACACTTTCGACGAAAGAACGTGAAACTGAAGTCACAAAAGCATATGGTGCAGTTTTCCTCATGCAAATCGGTGGCGCATTGGCTTCAGGTGAGAAGCATGATGGTCGAGCGGCTGACTACGATGACTGGACACTCAACGGTGACATTTTAGTACACCACCCAGAAATCGGAGCATTCGAATTGTCTTCAATGGGAATTCGCGTTGACCGTGAAGCGCTTTTAAAACAGACGGCGATTGCTCAAGAAGAGGATAAATTGGCGTTCCCGTTCCATCAAGGTGTGCTCGAAGAGCGTCTACCGTTAACGATGGGTGGAGGAATCGGTCAATCCCGTATGGCGATGTTCTTATTGAAGAAACGTCACATCGGTGAAGTCCAGGCTTCTGTCTGGTCGGAAGAGACGCGTAAAAGTCTTCAAGCGGAAGGCGTCCACTTGCTCTGACATATATATAGTAAGAAAGCGTCAAAATAGGATGTTTATAAAGCAAAGGGCATGCTCCGATTCGGAAGCGTGCTCTTTTTTTAGGTTCGTAAGACCTCAGGCGGAGGAAAGACGTGTCGATTCCTGGTAGAATGGGGATAACAATAAATAAGAAAGAGGTGAAGACATGTCTTCTTTATTGATCGTAGGATTACTCATCCCTGTATTATTCCTTGTATTCCTTTGGTTCAACATTAAAGGATTACGGACGATGTGGCGGGATTATAAACGGACAGGCTCAATCGTTGCTCTCGGTTTCTTCATTGTCGGGATTATCGGAATTTTCACAGGTGTTTGGACGACATTAGTCGTCATCATTTATTATCTCCTCCGTCCAGCGAGAGGATGAACGGAGGGTTATTCGTATGTTGGAATGGTTGTTTTCAGCCGGAGAATCCAATCTCTGGCTGTTTTTAGGAATTATGATTGTTGGTCTTGGAACGGAATTGATTCCGGCAGAAGTGGGCTTACCGTTGCTCGGTCTATATGTGTCGAACGGAACGGTCAGTTGGACAGCTGCTGTTCTGGTCGGTTTTTTAGGAAGTCTGATGGGGGCGACGGTCTTTTATCTTCTAGGTCGTTATGCAGGTCGTCCGATACTTATCCGGTACGGCAAATGGTTACTGATTAAAGAAAAAGAAATTGAGCAAGGGGAGCGCATCGTCGGGAAATACGGAACATGGTCTGCTTTGTTCGGACGTTTTTTCCCAGTCGTGCGCTCGGTCGTCTCGATTCCGTGTGGTTTGTTTGGTCTTTCGTTCAAACGCTATTTACTCGCTTCAAGTATTGGACTTTTTCCAGTTTCTTTCTTTTACATCTGGGTCGGTGAACGATTCGGAGTAGAACGTGCTGAATCCATGCTAAAAGGGTTAGAACAAGAGTTATGGTGGATCTTAGGTGGAATCGTCGTGATTCTTGGTGGATACGTTCTCTACCGTCGTGCCAAAGCGAAACGTAAGGAACAGAAGCAAGACGCACAAACGAAACAATCAGATTCATGAATATGTAAAAAACAACGCAGTGGATCTTCAGGATCCACTGCGTTGTTTCATGAACAGATCAAGCGGGAGGAAACAAGAATCGTTTCAGTGTCTTGATCCGATGTTTTGGCGTTAGCAATAACAGTTGATCATTGCCTTCTAGGGCAGTGTCTCCGCGTGGAGTAATGATTTGATCATCACGGATGATAGCTGTGATCAAAAATTCCTGAGGCAAATCAATCTCTGAGATCGTCATTCCAATGAATGGATGGGACATCGGTAACGTCAATTCAATGATTTCCGCATTCGGTTTACCGATTGACATGAATTCAATGACGGTATGGATAGCAGAAGTCTGTGTTTCGTTCAGTCGTAACCGCTCGGAAAGGAACGTCAACATACTCCCTTGAATTAACGTTGATAATAAGACTGTGAAAAACACGATATTGAAGATCATCGATGCATTTTCGATATCGGCAACGAGAGGGTATGTCGCGAGAATGATTGGTACCGCTCCTTTTAGACCAGCAAAGGAAATGAAGACCTTCTCTTGCCACGAATAACGAAACGGAAGGAGACTCACCCAGACTGACAAAGGACGAGCGATGAAAATTAAGATCAGTGCCAGCGCAATGGAAGACAGGATGACCTGGACATCGAGCAATTGTTTCGGAAAGACGAGCAGACCGAGCACGATGAACATTCCGATTTGGGCAAGGTGCGCCATACTCATCGTAAAACGGACGAGTGTCTGTCGGTAGACGAGTTCATGATTACTGATGTAGATCGCTGTGACATATACTGCTAAAAATCCACTGGCGTGGAACGTATCAGCTAAACCGAAAGACAAGAAAGCAAACGACATGAGCATGATTGGATAAAAGCTAGAAGAGGACAAATCGATCCGATTGATCAAGGTCGAAGCTGCCCATCCAATCAACAAACCAATCAGAAGTCCCATCGCCATTTCCCAAACGAGTGATCCAAGTCCCGATAAGAGCGATGCTTCTTCAGGGTTTGTCACGAATTCAAGAAACAAGACAGTCAAAAAGACGGCCATCGGGTCATTCGTACCAGACTCGACTTCGAGTGTTGATCCGACTTTCCGTCGAATCGGCTGACCACTCAAGACAGAAAAGATGGCAGCGGCATCCGTCGAACCAACGATTGCGCCGAGTAAAAAAGCATTCGCCCAACTAAAGCCCAGAATATAATGGGAAGCAACGGCAACGATGGATGTAGCGATGAAGACTCCGAACGTCGCAAGCGAGAGGGAGGGGGCCAATTCATGACGCACTTCCTTCCAAACCGTTTGCAGACCACCTTCGAATAAGATGATGATGAGGGCAACGGTTCCGAGAAGCTGAGCCAGTTCTGCATCGTCAAAACGAATGAACCCCGTAATGTCGCTTCCGGCAATCATACCAAGAGCGATAAAAATCAGTAGAGCAGGAATATTCAGACGGCTTGATAACTTCGTCGTCCAGACGGCGGCAAACAGCAATATACCAATCAATAAAATCGTGAGTTGCAAGGACATGGCATCAAACTCCTATTCATAAAAGAATCTCTAGTTTCATGATACAACAATTCCGATAAAAAGACTCGGATAACGATTGTTCAATATTTTCCACCACACCGGACAACTTTCTCTCTCTTCATTGCAAGCGTTTTCATTTATTGTGAAGATGTAGCACGAAATGAAACGAAATCAGGGAGGGAATCCGAATGCGTAAAAGAAGATGGGCAGCATTACCTGTCGTCACGACGGCGATGGTCGTCGCTTTGGCAGCATGTGGTGGCGGTACATTGAATAGCGATGACTCGAAAGATAGTGGTTCAAAAGACGGTAAGACGCTCAACGTATTCCAATTCAAGGCTGAAATCGCAAAAGACATGGAAAAGATGGCAAAAGCGTATGAAAAAGAAACCGGGACGAAAGTCGTCGTGCAAACAGTCGGTGGTGGATCGGACTATGGCGCGGCTCTGAAATCACAGTTCGCTTCAGGTAATGAGCCGGATGTCTTTAACAACGGTGGCTTTACGGAAGCAAAAACATGGCAGGATAAGTTAGAAGATTTGTCAGATGAAAAGTGGGTCGGTGATCTAACGGACCTATCAAAAGAACCAATGACGATTGATGGTAAATTGTATGGTATGCCAATGAACCTTGAGGGGTATGGCTTTATCTACAATAAAGATATCTTCAAAAAAGCCGGTATCACGGAACTTCCGAAAACATTAACTGAATTGACGGAAGCTTCTAAGAAGCTGAAAGCAGACGGAGTGACGCCATTCTCGATTGGATACGGCGAGTGGTGGATTCTCGGTAATCACCTTTTGAACATTCCGGTCGCACAGCAGGATGATCCAGATCAGTTCATCGCAGACTTGAATTCTGGAAAAGGAAAGTTCGAAGATAACAAACAGTTCAAGGATTTCATGAATCTATTTGATTTAACGATTGAGTACGGTAATAAAAATCCGTTAACGACGGATTACAACACACAAGTCTCTCAATTTGCTGAAGGTAAGACAGCAATGCTTCAACAAGGGAACTGGGCACAACAATTGATTACGGACGTCAATCCGGACATCAACATGGGCTTCATCCCGATGCCGATCAATGATGATAAAGAAAAAATGGATCGTCTTCCTGTCGGCGTACCAAACAACTGGGTCGTCAACAAGAACTCGAAGAACAAAGCAGAAGCTAAAAAATTCCTCGAGTGGATGGCGATGTCTGATACAGGAAAAGACTACATGGTCAATAAATTCAAGTTCATCCCTGCCTTCAAATCAATCGAAGCGAAGGATTTAGGACCGCTTGCAGATGATATTCAAGCGTACTCGAAAGACGGAAAAACAATCTCATGGAACTGGTTCAAGTATCCGGATGGTGCTGTAAACGAGTTCGGAGCGATCATGCAAGCGTATGTTGGTAAGCAAAAAACAGCTGACGAGATGCTGCAGGACTTCACGAAGACATGGGATAAAATGAAGAAATAAGAAGTGATTCAAAAAACATGCCTGTTCCGATTAACTGACGGAACAGGCATGTTTTTTGTTATAAGAAGAATAATTGGATGAAGAAGAGAAGCGCGAATACATAGATGAGTGGATGGACACGCTCTTTTTGGATAGCTTTCATGATCGGATAGACGATGAAACCAAATGCGATACCGGTTGCGATGCTACCGGATAATGGCATGATCAAGATGACGAGGAATGCCGTGAAAGCTTCGCTGAAATCATCCCATGGAATCTGTTTGATGTTTTGAATCATGAAGGCACCGACTAAAATCAATGCTGGCGCAGTAATCGCAGGAACGCTCGAAATCGATTGAACGAACGGTCCAAAGACGGCAGATAATGCGAATAGAATCCCGACCGTCACGGACGTAAGTCCAGTCCGTCCACCAGCAGCAACACCCGCTGCAGATTCTACGTAAGCGGTTGTGGGGCTTGTTCCGAACAATGAACCAGCGACCATCGCAGTCGAATCAGATAATAGGGCACGTTCGCTGTTTTTCAATGACCCATCTTCTTCAATCAATCCAGCCTGTTCTCCGACAGCGACCATCGTACCTGTCGTGTCAAACATCGTCACGAGAACGAAGGAGAGGACACCGCTGAACAGACCGTATTGGAACACGTCTTGAATGGCGTTGAACGGATTCGTGATGATCAATCCTTCTGGTAACGTCGGTAACGCAACGAAGGAATCCGAGAACTTCAATTCACCTGTCAAGAATGCAATCAATCCAGAGAGAATCATGGCATAAAGGATGGCTCCTGGCACCCGTTTGATTGTTAGGATCGCAGCAACTAATAAGCCGATGAGTGTGATCAATGCTTCTGGTGACGTCAAGGCGCCAATCGTGACGAGTGTATCTTCACTAGCGACGAGAATTCCTGACATCTTAAGACCGAGTGAAGCAATGAAAAGACCGATTCCACCTGTGATAGCAAGCTTTAATGTCATCGGAATGATCTCAATCAGCTTCGTACGAATCGGTGAGAGTGATAACAATAAGAAAATGACACCAGCGACGAAGACGACTGAGAGTGCTGTCTGATATGGAATCTTCTCACCAACGACAAGTGTATAAGTAAAATACGCATTAAGTCCCATTCCGGGTGCGACTGCGATTGGTAGATTCGCATAAAGTCCCATCAAGAGCGTACCGATCAATGTCGCGATGATCGTCGCAGAAAAAGCTTGAGCTTGAGGAATACCGGCATCTGCTAAAATCGTCGGATTGACGAGCAGAATATATGCCATCGTAATGAACGTTACGAATCCAGCTTGGATTTCACGTTTTACGGTTGTTTGATGTGCGGCAAGTTTAAACATGGATAAAAGGACCACCTTCATAACAAATTGATTAAAAAAACGAACATTGATGATATTATAGTAAAATTCATTCGGAATCAAGTCGAAACAAAAAAGAATTTTTTATCGGAATCGCGAAAGAGAATATCAGGAAATGATGTAAGCGGATTCAAGGTTATGATACGATTGATTACAAGAAAAAGGATGGGGGCGCCTTTCATGAAAAGTATCCGGACGCGTTTGATTCGTCTCGTTGTCCTGGCAATCTTGATTCCGACAGCCCTCGCGACATCGATTTCCTATTTGTATGTGCGGCACCAAAACATTGAACAGGCAGAACGTTCTAGCCTGAATGTTTTGACACGGGGAAATACACAGGTGACCCATTACATAGAGGATATCCGCCGTCTATCGACGAGTCTGTATGCGAATCGTTCGTTGATGAACATCATGCGCGTCGGAGCAGATCAGGAACTAGACGAATCCGATGGAGTCGTTTCGCGGGCGATGTTAGGTCTGTTTTTATCACGTCAAGATATCGAGCAGTTACATTTCGTCATCTTAAATGGTTATTCGGAGTATTCGGTCTACAATATGAAAACAACGAGTCGGGGAACGTTTGATTGGATGCAAGAAACGGATTATTTTCGATTGATGAAACAAAAAAGTGGCTGGTTGATTGACGAGGCGCACACGATTGAACCCTATAATGTCCACACGATGATTCTGGATGAGAAACAAGTCGTCAGTTTTCGTTATCGCATCGATCGTGTCGAGACAGATGAGCCGCTCGGCTTCCTTTCAGTCGATATTCCAGTCCATGTGTTTGAGCAACAGTTGAAGCTGTTCGAGAATGATCCAGAAGAGTCGTTATGGTTGATGACAGAACAGCGCGTCTTAGCACAGACTGGGGCAGAGATGGAACTACCAGTCGATCAATTCACTGGGCAAAGTGGGAGTTTACGTGTTGGAAAATCGTTCATCGTCTACTCGAAGACGATGACGAACGGCGTTCCACTAACACTCGTCAAACGAATTCCATATGCATCGGTCATCCAAGGGGCGAACGAAACGGCATTGATTCTTGTTTTGATTGGTCTAGTCTCACTATTCGTCATGATCATTGCCGCAAGTCTTGTTGCCATGCAGATCACGAAACCAATCAAACAGTTGACGGCAAATGTCTGGCGAGTCGAACAAGGGGATTTATCAGCACCGTTCGTTGCGACGACGAATGATGAGATTGGATTACTCAATCGCCAGTTCCAACGCATGATTCAACGGATTGATCGTTTAATCAAACGGGAGTATCGACTGGCACTTGAAAATCGGACGAATGAGCTACGGGCATTACAATCCCAGCTCAATCCGCACTTCTTCTTCAATGCCTTACAATCGATCGGAACGACGACGTTACAAGGAGACCGGAAGATTGCTTACCGCTCGATCACCGGATTATCACAAATGATGCGTTATTCGATGAATAATGAGCAGACGATCGTGACGCTAAAACAAGAAGTCGATCATCTCCAGGCGTATATTCGTTTGCAACAGCAACGTTTTCCAGAACGGTTCCGTTATATCGTTGACGTCCCGTGGCATCTCAATGACATTGAAGTGCCGAAGATGATCTTGCAACCGTTCGCTGAAAACTACTTTAAACACGGCTTTCAGCAGCAATTAGCAGCGACGGAAAACTATCTCGCCTACAAAGTACGGACGGATGGTGGATGTCTCATCATTCAAATCGAGAATAGCGGCGCCATTCTTGAAACAGGACGACTTGAAGAGATTGATCGAAAAATGCGTATGCATCGTAACCCAGAAGACCTCGAGACGAGCGGCATTGGTCTCCATAATATTTATGAACGGCTCTTGATTTTTTACGGGGAACAAGCAAATATGACGCTCTCTTCTTCAGCTGTAGAGGGAGGATTCAAAATCGTGATTCGGATTCCATATGAGAAGGGGGACTTGGCATGAACGTGTTGATCGTAGACGATGAACGACATGTACGGGAAGCGGTCAAATTGCTCGGAGAATGGGACAGTTGGCAGGTCTCACATATTTACGAGGCGGAACATGGGGAAGAAGCGAAACGATTACTGGATACTGGAACGATTGATTTAATGCTGACAGATGTCGAAATGCCAGGACTCGACGGACTAACATTACTAGAATGGACAAAAAATCATCATCCAAAGGTCGTCACGATCGTGCTGACAGGGTATGATGATTATACGTATATGCGACGTGCCATTTTGCATCAATCCTTTGATTATTTATTGAAGCCGGTTGATCCAGATGTACTCAATGATGCCTTGTCCCGCGCGATGGAATGTATCCATCCGGTAGTGGAATCAGGGGAAGCGATTGATCAAATCGCCAAATACATCGAAACGCATTATGCGGAAGAATTGACACTGCAATTCATGAGCGAACGGTTTTACTTGAGCCGAGAGTATATATCACGACGCTTCAAACAGCGTTTTTCCGTTAACTTATCTGATTACATTCAAACGATTCGCTTGAATCGGGCGAAGGAATTACTAAGTGAAACGGAAGCGCGTATTTACGAAATCGCACTTGAAGTCGGATATCAGGATGATAAGTATTTTCGGAAAGTGTTCAAAAAACAATTCGGTATGACACCGAATGAGTTTCGTGAATTGTTGTCGATTTAAACGACTATCGAGGAGGAATCGTACATGAGTGTACACATTAACGCAGCTGAAGGACAAATCGCCGAAACGGTCTTACTTCCAGGAGATCCGTTACGTGCTAAATACATCGCTGAGACATTTTTAGAGGATGTCGTTCTTTATAACGAAGTTCGAGGAATGTATGGCTTCACAGGTACTTATAAAGGGAAAAAGGTTTCGGTTCAAGGGACAGGTATGGGTGTACCATCGATGTCGATCTATGCGAACGAACTCGTTCAGTCATACGGTGCGAAAAACTTGATCCGTGTCGGAACTGCTGGTGGGATCACTCCAGACGTTAAAGTCCGTGACGTCGTCATCGCGATGAGTGCTTCGCATGACATGGCACAGAACCGTGTTCGTTTTAATGGACTAGACTACGCACCGACTGCTTCTTTTGATCTGTTGCATAAAGCGTATACAGCAGCAAAAGAACAAGGCATCGATGCAAAAGTCGGTCAAATCTTCACGACGGATCAGTTCTACCAAGATGATTTCCATCACTTCAAAAAATGGGCAGATTTCGGATGCCTCGCGATTGAGATGGAAGCAGCAGGACTCTACACTCTCGCTGCGAAACATAAAGTGAATGCATTGACGATCTTGACGATTTCAGATCACCTGTTGACAGGAGAAGAAACGACATCGGAAGAGCGCCAAACGACATTCAACGATATGATGAAAGTTGCACTTGAGACAGCGATTCAATTATAAGAAGCAAGACGGAGAAGCCTCTCCGTCTTTTTTCATATCGAAAAAGAGATATGGTAAGATGAAATCAGTGTTATAGATCAGTTAAAGGGGAGATTCTCGGATGGAAACAACGATGACAGAGACAGTGCTTTCAGAACGTCTTCAGACGCAACGCCACTTTTTCCAAACAGGTGCAACACGTAGTCTAGCTTTTCGCTTAAGTATGCTGACGTTCTTACGCCAAGCGATTGAAACGCATGAAGCTGCGATCTATGAGGCATTAAAACAAGATCTTAATAAAGGACAGCATGATGCTTTTACGACGGAAATCGGTTTCGTTTATGGAGAAATTCAACGGATGGAGCGACAACTCCGTCGACTGGCACGCCCGAAGCGTGTCGCAACACCGCTTCTGCATATCGGATCGAAAAGTGAAATCCAGTACGAACCCTATGGCAACGTTCTTGTCATCGCACCATGGAACTATCCTTTCCAGCTGGCACTTGCTCCGGTCATTGGTGCGATTGCGGCGGGGAATACGGTCGTCCTTAAACCATCCGAGCTGACACCGAATGTCTCTCGTGTATTACGAGAAGTCTTTGAAACGGCATTCCATGAACGATTCGGAATCGTTATAGAAGGAGATGCTGAAGTCAGTAGCGCCTTATTAAACGAACGTTTTGATTATATCTTCTTTACGGGTTCCACACGCGTCGGAAAAATCGTGCATCAGGCTGCGGCGAAGCATTTGACGCCGGTCACACTTGAACTGGGTGGAAAATCACCGACGATCGTTCACAAGGATGCGGATCTTCGTCTAGCGGCGAAGCGGATCGCATGGGGAAAATGGCTGAATGCCGGACAGACATGTATTGCACCGGATTACGTATTAATCCATGAAGACGTCAAAGAACGTTTCTTGCAGTTGATTGAAGAAGAAGCCTTCAAGCAGTACGGGAATGGCGTCGGCGTCTCATCCTACGTCAAAATCGTATCGGACGATCACTTGAATCGCCTCAGCAGTTACTTGTCGCAAGGGACGATCGAATTCGGTGGACAAGTCGATGCGGAAACGCGTAAGATGGCGCCGACCGTCATGACGAATGTAGCGGTGGATGCTCCAGTGATGCAAGACGAAATCTTCGGACCGATTCTACCGGTGTTGACATACCGTGAAATCGAAGAGGTCATCGCGTTCGTCAATGATCGTGACAAGCCGCTTGCGCTTTATCTATTCACAGAGAACAAAGCCGTCGAACATCGTATCCTTGAACGGATTTCATTCGGTGGCGGATGTGTCAACGATACATTGATGCACGTCGCACAGCATCATTTACCATTTGGTGGAGTCGGGGCGAGTGGCATGGGTGGATATCATGGCAAGTATAGTTTCGAGACGTTCAGCCACCGTAAAGGAATCGTCAAAAACACGACGGCGTTTGATTTACCTTTCCGCTACATGCGAACAAATAGCAATTCCAAATGGATGCGCTTTTTGTTATGATGAGCTGTGATTAATTGACTTAAGAAGGAGCTCTTCACTTGAAAGATCAAGTAAAACAGTGGATCAAACGAACAGGTTTTATTGAATACGGTCTACAGACCGTCATGAAAGTCTTTACATGGTTTCCACAAAAACGAAATCGAGTCCTTTTCGAGAGTTTTCTCGGAAAACAATATAGTGACAGTCCGCGCGCCATCTACGAATTGATGAGTACGATGCATCCGGAGTGTGAGTTGATTTTTAGTAAACAACGAGGTGTTACGTTTCCACCAGACGTCAAGACAGTAGATCGGTTGACATTTCGCTGGATTTATTTGCTCGCGACATCACGGGTCTGGGTATCAAACAGTCGGTTACCGGGTTGGTTGATCAAACCGAAAAAAACGTATTATCTCCAAACATGGCACGGCACACCGCTCAAAAAGCTCGCGCTTGATATGGATGATGTCCAAATGGCGAATACGACGACTGAGCGGTACAAGCAAGGATTTAAGCAGGAGACTGCAAAATGGTCCGGCTTAATTTCTCCGAATGCCTATTCTAGTTCAATCTTTCGACGGGCATTTGCTTTTGAAGGTGAGATGCTAGAAATTGGATACCCTCGAAATGATATATTTTATCAAGAGGCACGGCATGCTAAAATCAAAGAAACGGTTTATCGCCACTATGAGATTGATTCTTCGAAAAAAGTCTTGCTGTATGCACCTACTTGGCGAGATAATGCGTTCGAAGGTCAAGGGAAATATTCATTTGAGCTGCCCTTTTCGTTGGAGGAATTTGAAAAGCGATTTGGGGATGAATATGTTCTGCTTATCCGAATGCACTATTTAGTCGGAAGTCGTCTCGACGTCACTGCTTATCCATCCGTTCGAAATACATCGGACTACCCGGATATCGCGGAGCTATATATGGCGTCAGACGCTTTGATCACGGATTATTCTTCTGTCATGTTCGATTTTGCGCATTTATCGCGTCCGATTTTGTTCTATACGTATGACTTAGAACATTATCGCGATCAGTTGCGCGGATTTTACTTCGATTTTGAACAGGAGGCACCGGGACCATTATTATCCACTGAAACAGCACTATTTGAAGAATTGAATCAGTTGGATGATTGGCACACACGGTATGCATCAGCATTCCGAGCGTTCCAAGAGACGTATTGTCAATGGGATGATGGGCAGGCTTCAGAACGGGCGATGAAGACGATCATAAAGAGAATTTACGGATAAAAGGGAGAGCAAAATCATGAAGAAGGTTATTACGTACGGAACATTTGATTTATTGCACTGGGGTCACATCAACATCTTAAAACGTGCAAAAGAGATGGGCGATTACCTCATCGTCGCGATTTCGACAGACGAATTCAATCGTTTGAAACATAAACAGTCTTACCACAACTTCGAGAATCGGAAGATGATCCTTGAAGCCATCCGTTATGTGGATGAAGTCATTCCAGAAAACAGTTGGGATCAAAAAGTAGAAGATGTGCAAAAACATGATGTTGATCTCTTCGTCATGGGTGACGACTGGAAAGGTGAGTTCGACTTCTTGAAAGAGCACTGTGAAGTCGTTTACCTCAGCCGGACTGAAGGCATCTCTACAAGCCAGATTAAAACGGAATTAGCTTCGAAGTGATTGAAGAGGAGACCACACGATTGAAGTGCGGTCTTTCTTCGTAGAAGGGCAGGATGAAAGTGGTTAGAGAAGGAATCGTATGGGTCTATTTATTGTTGTTTCGTATTTGTTATGGTGTCTTTCGATGGTTACCGCTTCGATCAGTCACTTTGTTTTGGATGACGTATGGTGATAACGCAAAACCTGTTAATGATCGCTTAGCGCAGGAATTGCCAAGTGAGAAACGGTATCTTGTATATGATCATCATTTCATGAAGCAGCCGGATCTGTGGAAGTCAGATCGGACTCTTCGATTTCGTCGTTTACGATTCGTTCGACTGGCGTATTTGCTTGCGACCTCCCGGACGGTCTTCGTCGATAATTATGTCGCAGAGTTCAGTGTCGCAACAACGCGACGAGGAGCACGACGTATCCAGCTATGGCACGCGGCAGGAACATTAAAGCAATTTGGACTGACCTCTTCAAAAAGTCTGTTCGTATCGGAACGAGTACGCAATCGATTTCGACGTGTTTATCAGGAATATGGCGATTTCATCGTACCGGGAATGCGCTGTGCGACACAGTTCATGACACCACACGACTTAAAACGATCCCATTTTAAACCATTCGGCATGCCACGAACGGACTATTGGTTTGATGAGGAGCAACGAAAGCAGAAAACACTGGAATTAAGAAAACAATACGCAAAGACTGACCGTCGGATCTTATTGTATGCACCGACATACCGGGAATACAAAGGGACAGAAGATCATACGATTCAACAGTTCGAACAACTTGCTCAAGCGGGATGGACGATTCTTGTTAAATTACATCCGACGATTCGAGCTCTTTCTACCTATCGTTCTAGCCATATCCATCTTCTAGACGATACGTATCAGATCAATGATTACTTGCTGATCACAGATGTTCTCGTAACTGATTATTCTTCCATTCCATTTGAAAGCTGTCTCCTCAACATTCCGGCGTTCTTGTATACACCGGACATTGACACATACCGACAACTACCAGGGCTCGTTGATCAATATCCGAAACCGCTACCTGTCCGACAGACTGAACGGATGGAGCAGTTGATGGAGTGGATCATGTCTGATGTGATACTTGAAGAATGTCGTCAACACATGCAGAAGTTCCAACAGAACTGGTACGATCAGACACCCGGTCAAGCAGTCAATCGAATTGTTCATCATTACTATGGTATAAATCCATGACATCACTCCTGACGATTTCTTTTGTATTCTTAAAAGTAGTCGTCAGGTAATTTTAAAAATAATAATGTGAAATGTTGAACAAAGTTTGATAATCTTTTGAAAATCCATTCTTTTGGACTGTGATGTTCTATACTAAAAGCAGAAGAAGAGGAGAGGAGAAATGGATATGCTAACTTGTGGAACGACGGAAGCCAATACGTTCGTCTTATCACCTGAGACAAGAACGTTACTGGAGAGCTTCATGACGGAAACGACGTTCAAAAAGGATTCCATCGTCTGTTGGGAAGGGGAATTGAACGACAAGTTGTTTTATGTGAAACAAGGAGGCGTCAAACTATCGAAGTTGACGAAAAAGGGCAGTCCATTACTCATGTTTTTATACTTCAAAGGGGATTTGTTTGGTGAATTTGATGTAGGAGAAGCTTTTCCGAGCTCCTACAGTATTGAAACGATGGAAGATAGCATCATCGGATTCTTATCAAAAAATCAATTAGAAGAGCTCATGAAAAAAGACGGTGCCTTTGCGCTTGAAATCATGCGGTGGCAAGCATTAATGCGGAAGCAAACGGAAACGAAATTACGTGACTTACTACTGTTTGGAAAACCAGGGGCATTAGCTTCGACGTTACTTCGCCTGATTGCGATGGAAGGGGAACAGGTGGGAGAAGCTTATCGTCTTGCGAAGCGACCATCCGACGGTGAATTTGGTCAATTGATTGGTGCACCACGTGAAACTGTTAATCGTATGTTTTCTCAGTGGAAAAAAGAAGGGGTCATTTCGATGACAGCAAAAGAAATCATCATTCACAATCCGCAATATTTACGGGATCTGTGTCATTGTGAAGGGTGCCCGGCAGGTGTTTGTCGAATTTAATCGATAGTATGCGAACAATTCGAACGTGAAGCAGTTTTTTCTGTCTCATGTTGGAATTGTTTTTTTTGTATAGAAGTAGCACTTTCCTCGCTTGTTCAGATGTGAACTTTCTGTGTGTTTTTAGAAAGAAAACTGCGGAATTTTCATATTTAAAGTGATATTTATCACAGTTTCCAGACTTGCTGAATTCTTACAATAAAGACAAGTTCAAAGCAGGAGAGGAGAAATCACCATGAGCCAAAAAACAGAATCGAACCTAAAAGGAACATTCGTTGCCGTTCTGATCGTGGCAGGTGTCATCATCGGGATGTGGAGCTCAATCTTTCTATTATTCATATCACGTTAAGGGGGAGTCACGATGCATATTCATCGTCTAGAAAAAATCTGGCTGGTCTTTGGATCAGCGATGCTAGCGGTTTTCTTGATCATCATCGGCGTATCCGCTTTTGCATCCGGGAATCAACCGCCATCCGATGCGACATTGATTGATCCGACGAAAGTCGATCAAACTAAGCCATTTGATAAGCCAGGACTAAAGAAGATTGATGACAACCGATATGAAGCGGTCATCGTTTCACAAGCTTTTCAGTTTACACCAAAAGATATGGTCATACCTAAAGGAGCGACAGTCGATTTTCTCGTGACATCGAAGGACGTCGTTCATGGATTTGAAATCGTTAAGACGAACGTCAACATGATGGTCGTTCCCGGACATATTAATTCGATTGAGTATACGTTCAAGGAAGCTGGCGAGTATCTCGTCGTCTGTAATGAATACTGTGGAAATGCTCATCATATGATGACAACCAAAATCAAGGTGGTGGAATAAGATGAATGCCATTTCAAAAAAACTACGACAGTTCGAGATGGAACGTGGTTTACCGGCTACCGTCATCGGAATCAAGGAAGCAAAACTGGCCTTCGCACATGTCAGTTTTTCACTTGTCGCTTTATTGATCGGTGGTCTATGTGGATTACTACAAACGATGGTACGAACAGGTGCCATTCCAGAGATTGCTGGAATCGGATATTATGAGCTTCTGACTGCACATGGGTTGATGCTTGCGATCGTCTTTACGACATTATTCATTTTTGGATTATTGTTTTCATTTTTAGGTCAATCATTCGGACGCTTCGAAGAGTTTCCTCGACGTCTTGGATGGGTCGGATTTTGGTTCATGATCCTTGGTGTCGTCCTCGTCACGTGGATGGTACTTGCAGGTGAAGCTTCCGTCCTCTATACATTCTATGCACCACTCAAGGCACACCCTGTATTTTATATCGGACTCGTCATCTTCGTCGTCGGAACATGGATCGCGTCTGGTGCCATGTTCCGCATGTATGCTGATTACAAGCGGGAACATCCTGGCGTTCATCCACCGCTTCAAGCGTACATGAGCATCATGACTGCCTTGTTATGGGTCGTTGCGACACTCGGCGTAGCGGCAACGATTCTCTTTCAGTTACTTCCCTTATCCCTCGGTTGGACAGATAAGGTCGGAATCGAGCTATCCCGGACGCTATTTTGGTACTTTGGTCATCCACTCGTCTATTTCTGGTTGTTACCTGCCTACATCGTCTGGTATACGGTCATTCCGAAAATCGTTGGTGGCAAGATTTTTTCTGACGCGTTAGCACGTATGTCATTTTTATTATTCCTACTCTTTTCCTTCCCGGTTGGTTTTCACCATCAATTGTTAGAGCCAGGGATTTCAGCATTTTGGAAATATGTCCAAGTCGTCTTGACATTCCTCGTCATCATCCCATCATTGATGACAGCCTTCTCCATGTTTGCGACATTCGAGTTAGCGGGACGCCGTAAGGGAGCAACTGGCATATTTGGTTGGGTAAAGAAAATGCCGTATCGTGATGTTCGTTTTCTTGCACCGTTCATCGGGATGTTATTCTTCATTCCAGCAGGTGCAGGTGGTGTCATTAATGCGTCCCATCAACTAAATATCATCGTTCACAATACATTATGGGTCACTGGACACTTTCACATCACGGTCGGTGCGGCTGTCGCACTAACGTTCTTCGGAACAGCGTACTGGCTTGTTCCACTCTTACGTGGTCGGACGTTGACGCCGGCAATGAATCGTCTCGGACTTGTTCAAACGGCTGCCTGGACGATCGGAATGCTCTTCATGTCGACGGCGATGCATATCTCAGGTCTACTCGGTAATCCAAGACGGACCGGTCCGGCAACTTATTTCAAAGATTCAATCGTCGCCGACTGGATTCCGTATCATGTTGCAATGGCGATCGGTGGAACGATTTTATTCATCTCGATTCTGCTATTCCTCTATGCGATGTTCCAACTTGCTTTCCGGGCACCGAAGGGAAAAGAAGAATTTCCGATTGCTGAAACAGAAGAAAAGGCGATGGCAACACCACTCTTCTTTGAAAATTGGAAGCTATGGATTTTCGTGACGTTCGCTTTGATTGCGTTTGCCTATACGGTACCGATTTGGCATATGATTGAAAATGCCCCTCCAGGAGCTCCCGGATGGAGACTCTGGTAAGACAGTGAAAAACCCCGAATCGTCTCTAAATAGGAGACGATTCGGGGTTCTTTGCGTGAGCTTAAGGAATAAGTAATGAAGGGCTAAATCTTATTTGACGAGATTATGCTTGAAGGCATAGACGACAGCTTGTGTACGGTCTACGACATCGAGTTTCGATAAGATGTTCGAGACGTGTGTCTTAACGGTTTTTAAGGAAATGAATAATTCGTCTGCGATTTCTTGGTTCGCCATACCACGAGCCATCAATTGAAGAACTTCCTGCTCACGTTCCGTCAAATCATCATGCAAGTGTGTCGTAGGACGACGAAGACGTTCCATCATTTTACCGGTCACTTGTGCTGCCATGACCGATTGACCGTTTGCCGTCTTGCGAATCGCTTCTGCAATATCAAAGGCGCTAGCGGTCTTTAAAACATAACTCATCGCACCCGCTTCAATGACAGGATAGACTTTCTCGTCATCAAGAAAACTCGTCACGACGAGAATTTTTGCTTCCGGCCAGTCTTTGCGAATCAGTCGTGTTCCTTCGACGCCATCAACTGGCTCCATCACTAAATCCATCAAAATGACATCCGGTCGATGTTCAAGCGCAAGCAAGGCTCCTGCTTGACCATCCGACGCTTCGGCGACGACCTCGATGTCTGGTTGTGTGGAAAGGAAAGCAGACACACCGGCCCGGACCATCTCATGATCATCTACTAATAATACGCGTATCATACTTGCACCATCCGATCTTTTCTAAGTTTGACTTCGATTTGGGTTCCTTGTCCTGGAACACTGACGAGACGAATCGTTCCGCCCATCTCAGCCGTCCGTTCCCGCATCGAATTAATGCCATAAGAGGCAAGTTTCTTTTCATCAACGACGAATCCGACACCATCATCATTCATGCTCAGAATGATCGTTTCGTTGAATTGTCGAAGTTCAATATCCATATGAGACGCTTTCGCGTGACGTAATGCATTCGTCAATCCTTCTTGAACGATCCGGAATAACTCGTTTTCAATTTGTCGTGGCAGTGACATCTCTTCTAACTTCCAACTTAATTGTGTGGACTGCTTTCTAGATAATTCTTCGAGCAATTGAGAAAGTCCTTGTTGTAACGTCATCCCTTCAAGTTCGACGGGGCGAAGTTGAAGTAAGAGTGAGCGCATTTCAGACTGTGCCGTTTGTGCCATCGTCTCGACCATCTCGATTTGTTTGGCGGCAGCTTCAGGTTGAGACAGAATCGTCTGTTTGGCTGCTGTTGTCATCATGGAAATGGCATAAAGCTGTTGCGAAACGGAGTCATGTAAATCACGTGCGAGTCGCTTTCGTTCTTCCGTAACGGCTTGAACTCTTACTTGTTCAACATGTTGCGGACGCGTGCTGATCTTTTGGACGGTTTCGACTTGTTCGTCGATACGTTTTCCGATCCGCGATAAGCGTGTCAACGTATGGAAGTAGGGACCGGGAACGATTGTCACATCTTTTCCTTGTTCCAGTTCAATGATGGCAGTCGTGACACGTTTGAAGTCACGTCGCAAGAAAAAGTAATGCATGCTACCGATGGCAAGGGGTAGTAATAACGAGAGTCCGATGACGAGTAGAAGGACAGGGAAATCTTGTTGACGGACGAACAAGACATGCCAATCGACTTGTCGCGTACTTAAGAATAACAACGTCGTCATGACGGCTGTCAAAAAGCCCGTCATGACTTGGAGTGCAATGACACCAAGCGGGAATTGATCACGCTTCATATCGAAGACACCTCCACGTTGCCAATACCGAGCATGACATGAATACGAACCTTCCGTGTCGCTTCACCGTATTCCGGTGCTCGGAATTGAATACGTCGATTAAAGAAGGTTGGAATCCGGCGGATGTCCGTCTTGACGCTTCCGAAGCCGATTGAGGTATCAAGCGTATAGTCATAGCCGGACGGTAAAAGAATTCGAACGTCTCCGACGACACCACTGACGACGATTAATGTCTCACCTTCCGGAACGTAAGCGTGTGTCAAATCGATTTCTAAATCCTTGACGATGAACTGTTCGCTCAAATCCTGTAAGACGTATGGTGCATCGGCTTGGGTTGAGAAGGAGTAAGCCGGTTGAATCTTGATGCCTTCTTCTTCATATTGATGCGGGGCAATCCGTGAAAACAAAAATTCTCGGACGGAATGCCGTGTTACGAGAATAATCCCAAGATAGAGCAAAATTCCGGCAATGACAAAACCGATGGCAGCCGAACTAAGGACGACGCCAGCAAGAATGATCGTACCGACGATGTAGAAGAGAATCGCTAATTTTTCATGATTGCGTCGTCGGAAATGAATCCCGACATAGTACAGCAGGAACGGAAATAAGACACCAAACAATACATTTCCTGCACCGGACAATAGGTCATAGAACAGACCGAGGGCGAACAGGATCGATACGTAACCGACCAGTTGTTTCGTACTTAATCGTCGCACGATCAATCTCCTTTCTAACATGACAAAGGGAGGCATACGCCTCCTTCGTCATTGACTGCTTATTGGTGAATGCGGCGCTCGAGTTCAGCGATACGCGCATCGATATCATCTTCATCAACGGCTGGTTGTTTTGCCTCAGGCTCTTCTGCCGTAAACGGATGTGCTTCTTCTTTTATAGTAGCATTTGGTTCGCGATCTAGCACCTGGTTCATCTTGTTTTTTAAGTTTGAGACGTTTTCGCGCATCATCCATTCGTACCGTTTGTTCTGTAAATCTTCGAGCTTTAACTTCAACTCGAGAGCTTCACGTTCCAATTCGTTCAACTCGCGTTTCGTCTCAGCGACGAGTTCTTCGAAGAACCGGTATTGCTCCCCGTAATGTTTCGATTCGATGGCTGCGCGCTCAGCCAGTTGTTGTTCACCGGCTTCATTTGCGATCTCAACTTGCTTGAAGCGTTTATCGGCTAAATCCTTCGCTTCTTCTTGTTTATGCGTTAATTCTTGCAGTAATGTCCGTTGACGCTCGAGTAGTCGATCGATTTCTTTTAAATCAGCTTCTGTAGATCGAATATGACGAACGAGCTTTTTAGCAGGTACTTCGCCCTGTTCGGCTGCCTTTTTAACTTCTGTCATCATTTGTGTTGCAAAATCGTTGAGTTGATCAAATACATTTTTCATGAAAAATTCCTCCTTAGAAGTGGCGAATGCTATCGGATCATACCTTTTGATTTGATTAGAAACGTTTTTCGTCTAAGTCTTTCCAGTCTGCTTCGAAATGTGTCGTTGATGTACGGCGACGGTTAAAGAGATCCTGGACATTAACACGTTGTAGCTTCATACGCATGTAACCGACGTACAATGCGATGGCTGCTGCGATTCCGATAACTGCCCAGATGTTCGAGAGGGCAAGTCCGATTCCGATGGCTGCTAGGAATCCGAAACCGAGTTTCGCTGGCCATTTGTTCGATTGCATGAACTTACTGATCGAATAGAACGCGAGTAACGCCCCTAAGCCAAGTCCGATCATGTGCGGTAATGTTCCGATGACAACGGCAAGTAATGCCAGTCCAGCGAGAATCATCACCAGTTGTTTTCCTTTCGATTGCTTCATGAGGAAGCCTCCCTTGTGTTGATACCTTTATGATACGGGAGTCCTTCTGTTCCGACGACGCTCTTTGGACCGTATTTGCTCTCGGGCTTAAGGCGGAGAGAAGGTCTGACTTCGAGGGAAGCGCTGTCAGAACCATTGATTGATATGGTATTCTATAAAGGAATCGAATTGAGAGGAGTGATGTTGATGAGTGCAACAATCAACGTAAAACAAGTAACATGTGTCGGAAACCAGGGAGGGGTTTCCCTCCCTTAAATCAGAGGAGGAAACCATTTGAACGAATGGGGTACACCACCTGTCTACGAAACGACAGGAACAGAACGATTAGGACGGATTATAGCTGTCTATCAAACACACTATCGTGTTATGACGGAAACAGGAGAGTCGCTCAGCGAGCTGTCTGGTAAGTTACGTTTCCAATCGGGAACAAAAGCTGAATTGCCAGCGGTTGGGGACTGGATCATCCAAACAGAGCGAGAGCCAGGCAAAGGACGAATCGAACGTGTCTTGCCACGATCTTCTCAATTTTCCCGAAAAGCGGCAGGAACGGAAACCGAGGAACAAATCATCTGCGCAAATGTCGACGTCGCCTTGCTTGTCATGGCTTTTGGACATGACTTCAACGTCCGTCGACTGGAACGCTATTTAACGGTTGCTTGGGATGCAGGGGTGACACCAATCATCGTCCTGACGAAAAAAAGTTTGATGCCGTCGATTGAAACGGAACTGCAGGCTGTCGAAGCGATTGCGTTCGGAACACCAATCCTTGCCGTTGATTCCTTGACGGGTGACGGATTAGAGGTGTTGCGTGAACAGTTACAAATCAAGCAAACGATCGTGTTAGTTGGATCGTCCGGCGTCGGGAAGTCGACACTCGTCAATGCTTTAGCTGGAGAACAGTTAATGGAGACGGGGGGCGTACGAGAAGACGATGAACGCGGACGTCACACGACGACGCATCGCGAACTGAAACGACTATCGAACGGTCTATTGCTTGTTGATACACCGGGGATGAGAGAATTGGCCTTATGGGATGGAAGTGACGGTTTATCGTCGACTTTTTCCGATATTGAGGAGCTTGCTGAAAACTGTCGTTTCCGAGACTGTGAACATGAAAAGGAACCGGGCTGTGCCGTTCGGACAGCTTTAGAAGATGGTACACTAACTGCTGAGCGCTGGAACAGCTTCGTCAAGCTAAAACGAGAAATCGCTTATGCGGAACGCAAGCAAAATGTGGCGTTGCAGGCGGCAGAGAAGGAAAAGTGGAAAAAAATCCACAAGCAGGCCCAAGCGCATACGAAAGTGAAGTATCAAAAGCGATAATACGACTGAAATATGAAAAGCATCTGCAACGGAAAAAGGAGTCTCTTTTTCTATGCAGATGCTTTTTCTCGTTATTCTTTTGAAAGTGATTCATTCGTTTCTGTATTGAACGGAACGTTACCCGTCAAAGCATCAAGACGGTGTAAGTCGGATTGAATCGCTTCAGGGTCACTTCGGCGAGCGTTTCGTACCGTGGCAGTTCCGACCGAATGATCGTTGAATCCAGTCGTTAAATCAAACGTCCGATTCGACAGCCGATCGGTGAAATAGCGATCGTGAGAGACGAAGAGGAGCTCACCAGGGAAGACATCGAGAGCGGCTTCGATTTGTTCACGAGTCGCAAGATCCAAATAGTTCGTTGGCTCGTCGAGAATAAGCAAGTGAGCACCAGAAAAATACAGGCGTAAGAAAGCGATCCGACATTTCTCGCCCATACTAGCGTCGGAAATCGACCGGTAAACATCATCGCGACGGAATAAAAAACAGGCGAGCAACGTCCGAGCGTCCGTTTCACTCATTGTGCCATACTCAAGTAATGCCTCTAACAACGTACCAGATGTCGGTAAGTGGGAAAGGGCTTGTGAAAAATAGCCAGTCTTCAATCGAGGATGACGGATTACATTCCCTTGATTAGGGACATACTCGCCCTCGATGAGACGCAGTAAGGTCGATTTCCCGCTTCCATTCGGTCCGATGACAGCAATTCGGTCGCCACGTTCTACCGTAAACGAAACATCGTTTAGGATTAGTGTTGTCTCATGCATGAATGAGACACGTTCGAACGAAATCAGTCGTTTCGCACGAATCGCTTCATGTTCGAATGCGACGTGAACAGTCGGTGCAACCTGTGGTTTTTGTACACGATCCTCGAGTAGACGCTCGAGTTGCTGCTCTTTTGCCTTGACCTTCGTCGCATGTTTAGCAGCCTTCTTTTTCGCATAGGGATCCCGTTCACTCGCTTGATTCGTGGCTTTTTGATGCCATTGCCGGTATCCTTGAATCATGCGTGTCAGCTCTTTACGTGTACGTTCTTGTTTTTCATACGCTCGTTGTTGCGACAGAACTTGATGTTCTTTTTGTTCTTTATAGGACTGGTAGTTTCCGCTGTATCGCGTTGCCCCTGATTCGGATAATTCAATGACGGCATCAGCCGTTGCGTCGATGAAGAATCGTTCGTGTGAGACGTAGAGAATCGAGGTCCGTGACATGTTGACCCATTCCGTGAGCCACTCGAGTGTCTCTTGATCCAGATGATTCGTCGGTTCATCGAGAATGATGAAATCAGGTCGTGACAGAAGCAGACAGGCAAGTTGGAGGCGCGTCTGTTCACCGCCGCTTAAACTGGATGCATTATGTGTCCAGAGCGCTTCCTCTAATTTGACTTCTTTTAAGACGCGTGCTGCATCTGCTTCAAGCGAGAAGGCGTCCTGATCGAGTGCTTGTTGATAGATCGTCAAGTCACCATTCATGGCATTAGCGCGAAGTTGATAACGAACCGCATCCGCTCGTTCGACGACATCAAGAACGGTGTGATCGCCCGCTACGAAGTGTTGTGATAGTAGACCGAGTTTTTTGTAATGACGCTTGATCGAACCGTCAGTCGGCTGAAGTTGGTCAGCGATCAAGTGTAACAGTGTCGTTTTTCCGATGCCGTTCGGACCGATTAAGGCGACATGTTCACCGGTATGAATATGAAAAGAAACGTCCGAGAAAAGACGTCGTTCGTCGTAGTCCAGCGATAGGTGTTGGATCGTAAGTGTTTCAGTAGGCATAAAAGCAGCTCCTTTAGTGTTCATTTCCGATAAGATGAAATGAAAAACACACCATCCGAAGCGAGCGGATGGTGTGCCGGAGTGTAACTCAAAGAAGGTGCTGGCCAGAGGTTGGTCACACCGAAAAAGAGCAGACTCGTAGCGTCAGACATCCGCAACTGCATTGCGAAAGAGATGATTTCATTCATCAAGCGACGTGTACGAGTGATTGCTTCATTTCGGTGTTGTACCTCCTGTTCATAGTCTATGACGTCATTGTAACAAAATGGAAACGTTAACACAAGTACGATTCAAGTAGGGTTTGCGCAGTATCCGTTTCTTCTGGTGAAGGGGGAAGCACATCAGTTAACGGATATGCAAGACCGAGGTTTTCCCACTTATAGACACCGAGTTGATGATACGGGAGTACTTCGACGCGTTCGACGTTTCCGAGCGTCCGGATGAACTCGCCGGTCTGACGGAGGAAATGTTCCGACATCGTAATACCTGGAACGAGGACGTGACGAATCCAGACGGGAATGTTTCGCTCGGCTAGGCGTTTTGCGAAAGCGAGTGTATTGGCGTTACTCCGTCCAGTCAATACACGACAAGCAGCATCGTCGATATGTTTGATATCGAGCAGTACCAGATCCGTCGCATCGAGAATGGCGTCGATGTTTTTCGGGACGACGGATCCCGCGGTATCGATGACCGTATGCAGTCCATGTCGTTTTGCTTCTGTTAAAGCAGCCTCCAAGAATTCTGGCTGAGCGAGCGGTTCACCTCCAGAGAAGGTGATTCCGCCACCCGTTGCCTCGAAAAAGGAGCGATAGCTGATCGCTTCTTTTACGACTTCGTCTGCTGAGACACGCCGTCCGCAACCGAACTCCCATGTATCCACGTTATGACAGTATTGACACCGTAATGGACATCCTTGCGTAAAGACGATGAATCGAATGCCAGGACCATCGACTGTTCCACATGATTCAACGGAATGGATCATACCATAGGTCATCTTGCTCACTTCCTTTCACATACTACACATCATTTTAGAGAGAACCGTGGAACGTTCGATTAATGACATCGATCTGTTGTTCGCGCGTCAGTTTAATGAAGTTCACGGCATAACCGGATACCCGAATCGTTAACTGCGGATATTGTTCTGGATGCTCCATAGCATCGAGTAACGTCTCACGGTCAAAGACGTTGACATTCAAATGGTGTCCTTTTGAAGTCGTACCACCCATATATCCGTCAAGTAATCCGACCGTATTGCGAATACGTGTGGTCTCATCCTTACCAAGTGCTTTTGGCACGATCGAGAACGTGTAGGAGATACCGTCGAGCGCATGCTCATATGGTAATTTTCCGACAGATGTCAGTGCGGCGACAGCTCCTCTAGTGTCACGTCCGTGCATCGGGTTAGCACCCGGTGCAAATGGTTCACCCGCACGGCGTCCATCTGGCGTATTTCCTGTCTTTTTACCGTAGACGACGTTTGAAGTGATCGTTAGGACAGACTGTGTCGGAAGCGCATTGCGATACGTTGGATGTTTACGGATTTTCTCCATGAACAGCGTCACGAGATCAACTGCCATCTGATCGACCCGTTCATCGTTATTTCCGAACTTCGGAAACTCGCCTTCGATCTTGAAATCAACTGCAATCCCATCCGCATCTCGGATCGGACGGACTGTTGCGTAACGGATGGCGGATAGACTGTCAGCGACGACCGATAAACCAGCGATACCGCATGCCATCGTCCGTAAGATTTCCGGATCGTGTAACGCCATCTCAATCCGTTCGTAACTGTATTTATCATGCATGTAATGGATGACATTCAGTGTGTTAACGTACAGTTCTGCGAGCCAATCGAGTTGACGATCATAAGCCGCCATGACGGTTTCGTAATCGAGTACTTCATCAAGCATCAATGGACTTGCGGGGGCGACTTGAATTTTGAGCTTCTCGTCCATTCCGCCATTGATTGTATAGAGTAATGCTTTTGCCAGGTTTGCTCGCGCACCGAAGAACTGCATCTGTTTCCCAATCTTCATCGCGGAGACACAACAAGCGATGCCGTAATCATCTCCATAAACCGGTAACATCAAATCATCGTTTTCATATTGAATCGAGCTTGAAACGATCGACATCTTCGCACAGAATTCCTTGAATCCGCGTGGAAGCTGAGTAGACCAGAGAACGGTTAGATTCGGTTCCGGTGCCGGACCAAGTGTCGAGAGTGTGTGTAAGAAGCGGAATGAACTTTTCGTGACGTTTGATCGCCCATCTTCACTCATTCCACCAATGGATTCCGTTACCCACGTCGGGTCACCCGAGAAGAGATCATTATAGTCCGGTGTCCGTAAGAATTTGACGATCCGAAGCTTCATGACGAAATGATCGACGAGTTCTTGTGCAGTCTCTTCCGTCAAGCGACCAGCCGCAAGATCACGTTCGACATAAATATCAAGGAACGTCGAGACTCGACCGAGTGACATGGCTGCCCCGTTTTGCTCCTTGATGGCAGCAAGATAGGCAAGATAGACCCACTGGAATGCTTCTTGTGCTGTTTCTGCAGGGCGGGAGAGATCGAAACCATAGCGAGCTCCAAGCTCGGTCAATTCCGTTAATGCGCGCAACTGTTCATTCATCTCTTCACGGTCGCGAATCATCGATTCAGATAAGAATCCGCCACGTGCCTTTAAATCCTTCTTACGTTCTTCGATCAAGCGTGCCGTTCCGTACAAAGCAACACGACGATAGTCACCGATGATCCGTCCGCGACCATAAGCATCAGGTAATCCGGTGATAATGCCGGCTTTACGTGCAGCGCGCATCTCAGGGGTATAGGCATCGAAAACCCCTTGGTTATGTGTCTTCCGGTACTCGCTGAAAGTTTTCGTGACGGTCTCGTCTGCTTCAAAGCCATACGCAGCTAGGGCATCATTCACCATCCGAATCCCACCGTTCGGATGAATCGAACGTTTAAACGGTTCGTCAGTCTGTAAGCCAACGATTTTTTCAAGTGAGCGATTCAGATACCCTGCATCATGCGAGAGGATCGTTGATGGTGTTTTAGCATCGACGGCATACACACCACCACGTTGTCGTTCTTCATTCGTCAGCTGTAGAATTTGTTGCCAAAGACGTTCCGTTGCTTGCGTCGGACCGACTAAAAAGTGATCATCTCCTGTATATTCCGTGCGATTGAGTCGGATGAAGTCTGCGACATCGATCGTCTTTACCCATTCACCAGACGTAAAGTTCGTCCAAGCACTCGTTTTTTCTAATAACATGGATACCACTCCTTTAATATTGAGCTAATCATCAGTTCCTTATGTGAATAGTGTAACAAAAGGAAGGGCTGATTCCCTTTACGTTCATGTGAATGTTTTAACAAGTGAACAAACGTTGATATGACGGGCTTTCTTTATTTCTGTATTCATATGAAAATAGTTTAAAAAAAACAGTTTTAGATTGCTAATTCAAGGTTTTTTGGAAACTGTATGAGTTGTTTTGAAAAGGATTCACTAGAACAGTTGAAACTGTGAGGAATGTCACGCTACGGTGCCTTGTATTTTTAAGACGTATCGTTGACAATGAAAAAGGGAATATAGAACGTGGAGGTGTGCCAAATGGAGTATGTATCATTAACACAACAAGGAGAGTATCAGTCAGGAGACTGGGTCTCGCTGAAAATCGGATCGGACGGTTCAACGCGAACGGGAATGATCACGGAATTCGAAAATGATGGATTCTGGATTCGGTTTGAAGATGATTTTGATTATGAAGACTTTATCGGCTATGATGAATCGTATTGGATTGCGCTTGTTCGTCGTCCGGTTGACGTAAAAGCGACGTATGCGAGTCTTGCGGAGTACCCGGCACTCGCTGCAGAATTACAGGATCGTGTCATCCAAGGGTTCGAAATTTTAGAAGAAGAAGCCGGTGAAAGCGAGATTCGATTCCACATTCGATTGCTCGACGCAGGAAATGAATATACACAGACATTACGGGGATACCGTGATGCATCAGGAGATCATGTCGAATACGTAACGGCATGATGGAATTAAGAGAGTAGGAGAAATCGTTATGAATTTTACAAAACCATTTTTACAGGAAGCATGGGAACGCGCACGCTTTACGGAGTTGATGCCTGTTCAAGAACAAGCGATTCCGTTGTTGCGCGAAGGAAAAGATGTCCTGGCGGAAGCGCCGACAGGAACAGGGAAGACGCTTGCCTATGTCATTCCAGCTTTAGAAAAGATTGAAGTAGAAGAACCACACGTGCAAGTCGTGATCACGGCACCAACACGGGAACTCGTCATGCAAATTCATCAAGTCATTCAATTGTTTGCTCAAGGAAGTGGGATCAAATCCGGTGCATTCATTGGTGGAGTTGAATTAAAACGGCAATATGAACGATTGAAGAAAAAACCGCAAATCATCGTCGGAACACCTGGGCGTCTCGTTGAGTTGATTGATTCGAAGAAGTTGAAGATGCATAAGGTGAAATTGATCGTCTTGGACGAAGCGGATCAAATCTATGAGAGTGGTATGAGTGACTCGGCGACGCGGATCGCAAACAGTGCACTACGCGATCGACAACTGGCATTCGTCTCAGCTACATTACCGGAACGGACAGCAGAATGGGGACGGACGCTTGCGAATAATCCTGAGACGATTCGGGTTGAGCGTGCCGTCAGCACACAAGTGACATTTGGTTATTTGGAGACTTCACGTCGTCAGAAGCCGGAATTGTTACGTCGTCTGGCGAACATGCAAGGATCAAAAGTGCTGACATTCATTAATAACCGCTCCTTCCTCGGACCATTGAATGGCGAGTTGAGTAAATTTTCATTGAAATACCGGATTTTAGACGCTGAAAAAGGAAAACGAGAGCGGATGGAGACATTGCGTTCTTATAAAAAAGGAGAGTTTCCGTTACTCGTTACGACAGGTCTTGCGGCACGTGGTTTAGATATCGAAGCAGTCACGCATGTCGTCCATTATGATTTACCGGAGTCGCTTGACGATTTCGTACACCGTTCAGGTCGGACGGGACGTGGAAATGCGAATGGAATGGTACTTGCTCTTGTTACGGATCAAGACTTAAAACACTTAAAAACACTTGCGAAGCAAATGGGCGTCGAGATGGAAGCAATGGAAATTTACCGTGGGGAAGTCATTCCAAAACGTGAATTCACAGCACCTCAGACGATTAAACGACCGGCTACTCCTCACCGGAAAGGGCGATCGAAATGAAGAACGATCGAAAAGTAATTCCGTTTCCGACGACGGTTTCTGAAGCGGAAATGAATGCAGCCTTGAAGAAGATGTATCAAGAAGCAGCGACAGCACGTAGTACGGATTGGGTCGCTTTCATTGAAGAGATTGCGACGGAGGGACGTTGGTATTTAAAAGATGCTGAATTGTTCCGGGACTTATTCGTAGATTGGGCAATCTTCTATGAAACGGATGATCAAGGAAAAACGCCGCATGGTCGTTTTCTTGAGCAGGTCAAAGAAGAGTTATCGCCTAGTCTCTATCGTGCCTTGCGTGGATTAGCGGACCCGATGCCCTCACTGTTTCAAGTCGAGGCGGATGGTGTCGTTGATTTGATGTCAAAACAGACGTATCAAACAGATTTGTCTGAGATTGAAGTCGAACCAGGTGATTTGTTGATTGGAAAACTGCTCTACATTTCTGGGAAATGGCGCTTTGCGATTGCCTATATGAAAGTAGCGCGCGCACTGGTACCAGAAGTCCTCGCCTTGTTGACAGATTTCGTGGATGAAGTAGGAGAAGACGCGTTGCTTCGCCAGTACCCTGAATTTTGTGCGGAATTGATCGACTTACTCCTTGATATCGAAGAAGGCAACATTGCGCCGAGACCAGAAGAATAATCGGAAAAACCTAGGACACATGACCGACTATGGTCAATGTGTTCTAGGTTTTTTTTCAAGAATCTGCTCGATATAGGGCGACATCGTTTTTATCCCGATGTTTCACGCGATACATGGCAAGGTCGGCTTGCTTTAAGCATGTTTCAAGATCAGCCTTATGACACGCGGTCACACCGATGCTTGCAGAAACGAATAAGGATTGTCCTTTATAGACGTAAGGACGTCTTAAAAAGTGTAAGAAGGATTTACATTTTCGACGTAAGGACAGTTCATCATCGGCGTGTAAGAGGATCGCGAACTCATCTCCACCAAGTCGATACACCTGTTCTAAAGAATTCGTATGCTCGCTCAATCGTTTCGCGACCTCGATCAATACGTAATCACCTGCTTCATGACCATACGTATCATTGACTTGCTTAAAACCGTCTAAATCGACTACCGCAAGATAATTCATCTCGAGGAGATGGTTCGAAAAATCTCGCTCTAACGAACGACGGTTTCCGATACTTGTCAAGGCGTCATGGTAGGCGTGGTATTCGATACGTTTTTGCCGGAGCTTTCGTTCAGTGACGTCATGTAAAATCGTGAAACGTCCCATCGAGGTGGTGGCAATTTGAATCGGAATATCAATGATCTCATATCGTCTATGTTGTTCATCTTCATACTCATCGATATCTGTCTCAAGTGTTTCTAATAAGTGACGCATCGTACGAGGAATATGTTCAATCGTCATGTCGGGTAAATGAAACAGACGTTGGGCAGCTAAATTTGCGTATAGTGCCGTTCCGGATTGATCGAGTCGAATCATCGGATCAGGGTGACCGAGAAAGAGTGGGATGACTTGCTGTTCGCTATCTTTAATTTGTTGTTTTCGGTGCTCGATGCGTGAAGCGAGTTGTTCATTCCGTTCGTGTAATTGTGCGACGATCAACCCATGCTGACGAGCAATCAAGATTTGTCGAATGATTAGTAAAACTAAAATGATAAAGATATCGAGCTTTCCGCCTTCTCGTTCCACCATGTAATGAATAAATAAAGGAACGGCCAGTAGAGGGAGCCAGGAACGGGGAATGACCGTCGTTCGAGTGGTTCCTTCTTCGATATGATCAATATGCCATAGAATAGCTGCACTTTGCACCAAACGGATCAAGATCGGGAAAAATAGCAGATAATTCGCTGAGAAGTCCGGGAAATAAACACTTGAGACTTCGTAGATACCGCGAATAAAAATGGATAAAAACAATAAGAACAATGCCATCCTTGATACCCAATGGGTTTCTTGGATGAACGTGAAATAGAAGAAAACGAATAAACCGAGTGATGTATTCGTGATGACGATGATGGCATAAGGAACAGTTTGCAGTCCAGGATTCGTCAATTCATTGAGGACGTGAAACGCGACAAGTCCAATGAAAACGACGATGATCGCGGCATCGACGAAAGCGAGTACGTGTTGTCCGAGTGTCCGTTTTGTGATGATTCGGTAAAAAATCGCGTATAAGAATACGTAATGGGATATTGAAAATAAAATTAGGCTATAAATAGATGGAACTGGAAAGTCTGGATTGAAGAAATGTAATGTCTCAAGAACGGAACCGATACAGGATAAAACCAGTGATCCTAAAGCAATCAGCCAGAATTTTCGTCTTGGTACGACTAATGCTTGTTCCTTACGATAAGCAGTAAGAATAAAATAAGCAATCAATCCAAGAGAGGCATACTGTAGTACTTGTTCAACGATCCGATTAGAGATGGAAGGGGTCCATGTGGCAAGGATCATTAGAGTAAAAGAGATGACGAGCATGGCAGGGAACCAACGGATGAAATAGTTCGATTTAAGCATGGACTCCCTCCTAACGTTTAATTTGAGTAGCGAACAAAAAATTGTTTTTTTCGGTCTTCTTAATATGGTACATGGCTTCGTCTGCTCGAATCAATAATTGTTCTGAGCTTTTACCATTTTCAGGGTATAAGGAAATTCCGATTGATGGTGTGACTTGAAGCGTATGTGTCTGGATATAGAACGGATGATTCAGAACTTCGAGAACGTGTTCGGCAAACTGTCGTGTTTCCGAAGCAGATGCTTGAATGAAGATCAAAAACTCATCTCCGCCAAGACGTGCAACGAGATCAGTTGACGTCGTCATCGATTGAAGACGGATCGCTGTCTCTTGTAACACTAGGTCACCAACATCATGCCCATAAGTGTCATTGATGTGTTTGAAACCGTCCAAATCAATGAATAATAAGGAGCCGTATTCTAACATCGGAAGAGTCAGATAAAGTTGTTCTTCGAAGTAACGCCGGTTTGGCAAATGCGTGAGCGAATCGTGATACCCCATACGTTCTAGCCATACTTCCTGTTGATAATCTTCCGTGATATCCGCCAAGATGACGAAATAGCGTTGTTGATCTGGGATATCGATGATTGTCGTATTCAAAAAGCTTTCCGGATGTTCCTCCGTAACCGGTACATGTAGCAAGTGAGAGGGATAAATCAGCTGCGCTTGTTGAAGCAATGGAATGAGTCGATCGAGTTGTAGCCGTTGACTCGGTCCGAGCGGTAAATCGCTCCACCCAGCTTCTACAGCAGCTGGATTGACAGATCGAATCTGATACGTAGCATCGATTTCAAGAACAACTTCTGGATAAGATAGAAAAAGCGACGTTAGTTCTTTTTCGCGTAACTGTAAGAGTGCTGTCTTTTGATGGACGATGTCTTCTAGATTCGTTTGCAGTGCTGTTGTTTCCTGTAATAACCGCAGATTTTCCTGATATGAAAAAAGCTGTCGCGTTAAAAATAATAAAAACGTAATGCCGACGGAAAGTAAGAAAAAGGTTTGGGAGACAGGGAAGAATGTAATATAGAGAATCAGTACAGATAATAAGATGTAAGACATCAAGGAACGCGTAAGTGTTTCGACCCGAATAAGAGTTGCTTGTTGTTCATGACTGATGGGAAGAGCGCGAGTATTCATAAAGGCAAGGATGAAGAGTCCGCTGAGTGGGTATAACGGAAGCAATAAACCAGCTATTCGTGGTTCACCGTTCAATAACAACGTATAAAAAATAAAGTTCGTCATACCGAGCACGAACGTTCCGAGTACTAGGAAGAGGAAACCCAATCTCGATACGTTTCGCTTTAGACCAGAAGCATAAAGTAAGAAAAAGAAAAGCGTCAATAGAATCGTCAAGAAGGCATAGAAGGTCCAACTGATTTGCTCGAGCACCGTTCGTGTATAAGAGGGGACAAAGCGGAAAATAGCGATGTATCCAGCAATCATCGATACAGTGAACAATGTTAAAGAATCAAGAATCAATAATTTTTGTTTTTGAAACAAAGTTAAATCCAACTGTCGAAATAAGAAGATGACCATCATCGTTAAATGAACCGTGTAAGGCAGATCGAGTAAGACGTTCAGGTTAACAGCGTCCCATTGAAAAAGACGGCCGATCATATTGAAGAAGTCGCCAAGGAAATACGAAAAAAAGGCGACCGATAACCATTTATATGGAATAGAAGGTTGTTTGAAAGCCTTCGATTGACTAAGTAGGAAAATGACGAAAGAACCGATCAGACTAATGATCGCTGAAAATTGTAACGAGCGATCTTGTGGCAATAGCCAGAGCAGAGTGTACGTGACGACTAAGTAGAATGCGACGGTAGGGTAGATGTTTTGAACAATCCGTTTCACCGGAACTCCTCCTTTCGCAAGCCTTTCATGAAAATGAAATATGCTATAACATTACCCGATATCTAGCATGAATTCACATTTATTTTCATATTAAAAAAGAAATAAAGAGATGGCTCCCATTTCATGAAAAAAGCGGAGTTCTTCTCAGTGAAGAACTCCGCTTTGAAATCATTGATTGGATTGGCGATAGGTCTCGAATGCTTCGATCTTCTCGGATAGGTATGACCAATACTCCATCCGTTCATCAAGCATCGCTTTCGTTTTTTCGATGGATTGGTACAGTTCATTGACCTTACCGAGATCGCTTCCTGCCGAAGCAAGTTCGGCTTCTAATTGCTCCAATTCAGCCTCACTCTCTTCGATTTGTTGTTCAATGACAGCCCAATCTTGCTGTTCCTGGTAGCTCAATTTCTTCGGTGCTTCTACTTTAGGTAGATTAACTGAAGTGGTTTTTTCAACGATGACTGAAGGAGCAGGTATCGTGATTTGCTCGAGATAGTCTGTATATTGTCCGTAATAGAAAACGATATTCGCATCTTCGAAAGCAATCAGACGATCGACGACCCGATCGAGGAAATACCGATCATGACTGACTGTGATGACGGTGCCTGGGAATGATTCCAAATAATCTTCGAGTACGGATAACGTTTCGGTATCCAAGTCGTTCGTCGGCTCATCGAGGAAGAGGACGTTCGGTTCCTCCATCAAAATCGTCAACAATTTCAATCTCCGCTTTTCTCCACCAGATAGTTTACCGATTTGTTTATATTGTGCTTCTGGCTTAAAGAGAAACTGTTCGAGCATCTGACTTGCCGTGATTTCTTCACCAGCAAGTGTCGTGATGACTTTTGCGATCCGTTCGACCTCATCGATGACACGGCGTTCTGGATGCGTGAACTCGGCAAATTGCCCATAAAAGCCAATCTTCACCGTTTCGCCGTGAATGATTTCACCGGTTGTTGATTCTAAGCGTTTCGCAAGGATTGAAAGAAGTGTTGATTTTCCGCTCCCGTTTCGCCCGACGATACCATACCGTTCTTTCCGTCCGATCAGAGCGTTAAACGATTCAAAAAGAGTCCGTTCACCAAATCGATGCGAGACATCATGCGCTTCGATGACCTTTTTACCAAGACGGGTCGAACCGACTTGTACTTCGAGTGTCGATTCTTCTTCCTCGTACGAGAGGTCTTGTAAAGCATCCACGCGCTGGATCCGAGCTTTTTGTTTCGTCGTCCGCGCCTTTGCTCCGCGACGCAACCAGGCGAGTTCGCGACGGAGGATGTTTTGACGTTTTTCTTCCATAGATGCTGTCCGTTCACGACGTTCGGCACGTTTCTCAAGAAACGATTCATAGTTTCCGACATAGAAATAAGCCGTACCGTTCGCGATCTCCATCATATGATTCGTCACACGATTCAAGAAATAGCGGTCGTGGGTGATCAGTAGAATCGCACCACGGTATTCCTTGATTTGAGTTTCAAGCCAACTGATCGTCTCGGCATCGAGTTCGTTCGTCGGCTCATCGAGAAGGAGAAGATCGGCTTCATCGAGTAAAGCTTCAGCGAGTCCGACACGCTTGCGTTGCCCTCCAGAAAGAGAGCCGATCAACGCGTTCAAGTCGAGGATGCCGAGTTTGTTTAAAATCATCTTTAAGCGTGATTCCGTGTCCCAAGCTTGCGCAGCATCGACTTCTGTCTGAGCAACGATGAAGCGGTTGAGTAACGTTTCACTCGTCGGATCTTGTTCGAGTGCTAGACGCGCTGTTTCATAGTGACGTAACGCGTTAATCGTTGGTGTATCACCAGACAACAATACTTCCATGACCGTTTGGTCTTCCGGATAATCGGTCGTTTGCGATAGCAAGCGGATCCGATAATCATTCGGGTGATGCATCGTACCAGCGTCTGCCGTCTCTTTACCTGCCAAGATATGCAGGAGAGTCGACTTACCGGTACCATTGACGCCGATGATGCCAATCCGGTCGCCGGGTGAGACGGAGAATGTCACATCTTCGAAGACGATTTTATCGGCAAATTCTTTTTTGAGATTTTCTGCTTTCATTAACATATTAGACACCTTCTACAATCTGTTTGATTTGCTGTTCGACTGTCTGGACGAGTTCTTTCTGCGTCATCGTACTCGGATCAATCGACGGTAAGATCGTGACGTCGACCGTGGCGGGACGAATCTTACCCGTCTCCTCCATGACACGATAACTCCCTGAAATTGCGACGGGTACGACGCGAGCGCCACTTGAGGTCGCGAGTGTGAAGCTTCCCGCTTTGAACTCCGCCATTGGACCGCCTTTGGAGCGTGTTCCTTCCGGGAAGATGATCATCGATTGTCCGTCCTTGATCGTCTCGACACCAGAACGAATCGCTTTCAGCGATTGGCGTCGATCTTTTCGATCAATCATGACACATCCCATCAGATTCATCCAAACATTGACGATTGGAATTTTATTCACTTCGATTTTTGAGATGAATGCTTTCGGTTTATCGATTGTTCCAAGTAGAATCGGGACATCGAAGTTCCCTTGGTGATTCGAGATGAAAACGACGGGTTCGTTTGCCGGGATGTGTTCACGACCCGTCACGTTGACACGAACACCAGCGAGTCGGAGAAGAGAGTTTGCCCAGGCACTTGCTACACGCTGGACGAATGCATAGCGCGCGAGGTGCGTTCGACGTTTTGCACTAGGTAAAAACGGTAAGGTACAGGGTAAGACAAGTCCAAAATAAATGAACCATATGACAGTACGTATCATGGTGAAGTGACAGCTCCTTTTTTCATTACTGATGTTATTGTACAAAAAAAGACCGGGCGTCGCACCCGGTCTGCGTGATTATTCCCAGTAACGAGGTTCAGATTCCTCTTCGCTTTCTCCTAGTTCAAAGGTGAGGCGACGTGTCGTTGGATCAACAGAGAACGTAGCGTTCGTATTGTCGATCTGTTTGATTTCCATCGTTTCCTCATCCAAAATGAGAGTCAAGCGGACCTTATCTTCGTGATCTACGAGCAGTACGCCATCTTCCTTCAACCATAAATCGATGACAGGGGAGTAGCGAAGTGTCCAACCGTTTGATAAAGGGATTTCGTTCATAATGAATCTGTTCCTCCTAGATGATGAAATCGTGTTCTTTACTTATCATGCTGGTCTGTCGCGGAGAATGCAAGTGGTGTGCTGGAATCTTGTTGAGGATAGGAGACTTGATAAGAAAGTTCACGCTTTTTCATCCGTTCGTATTGTTTTTTGACACGACGGTGTTGGACGTATTCAATATAAGTCAGATAGGACGTACGTATCAGCTGGCGGATTGATGATAGTGACAGACAAATCGCTAGCGTAAAGACGAACACACCGATCGAACTCGTATAATAACCGGTAACAAAACTTAAATATGTAGTGATGAGACCCGCAATCGTCGTGAATAAGTAGAAGAGCACGTCCGTTTCCTCCTCGAAATTAAAATAATGGTATGTCCATTACAATTCGAGGTAAGTCGTGATTTTCCTTTATCGTCCTGTAAATGTCCGGAAAAAATAAAAAATCCACACGGAAGGTGTAGATTTTAAGGGCGATCGATTTGCTGAAGCGCTGGTGTCTTCGGTGTCATATCCGTACTGTTCGATCCTTCTGCGAAGACGATTCCAATCGTAGCAAGGAACGCAAAAAATGCAAAAACCAATGTTTTCGTGAAGCGTCGTGCGAACGAACGCGATTGAATGTTATGAAACATTTTTATCCCCCATATTTACCTAAACTAAACCTTCTTTTTCCTGTTATTTAATCATATATCTTTTTTTCAAAAAAATCACGCAAATGTGTTCCGTTCACAAATATGTCACAAATGTCATCGTTGTGTCGATATCAGAGATGAATGAAAAAAGAGTATAGTATGGTAGGGAAAGAACAGCAGAACGATTCACAAGGACTGGAATCGATTCAAATACAGAGAGGAGATGACCCGAAATGGGATTACGCGCAGGACAGGTTGTCACATTAAAAGTAGAACGCGAAGCAGAGTTTGGAGTGTTTCTGACAGATGGAAATGAAGACGTGTTGTTGCATAACAATGAACAAACACGGAAAGTAGCCCTCGATGAAGAGGTAGAAGTCTTCTTGTATCAAGATAATGAAGGGCGTCTAGCATCATCAATGACGATTCCAGAAGCTTCATTTGAAGACTATGTCAAGACGATGGTTAATGGAACACGCTATAACACAGGAGTGTTCGCGAATATCGGCATTCAAAAAGACGTTCTCGTCTCACTCGACGATTTGCCGCAGCGCCGGATGTTCTGGCCAGAAGAAGGCGATCAACTCTTCATTCGTCTGAAACATGATCAGAAGCTTCGGTTACTCGGAGACCCTGCACCTTATGCATACTTCAACTTACGTGCGAAGCCAGCTCCAGAAGAGTGGAACAACATGGACGTTGAAGGTCTCGTCTTCTCACAACGCGAACCAGGCGTTAACGTCTGGGTCAACGATCAATCGATCGGATTCTTACATGAACGTGAGATGGAACGCTGGCCGCGTCTTGGAGAAGTCTTGAAATTACGAGTGACAAATGTAAAACCAGATGGTACAGTATTACTTTCAGCACGACCACGTGCCTTTGAAGCCATTGATACAGACGCGGAGTTGATTCTGAACCATCTACTTGAACATGATGGTCAGATGCCGTATGGTGATAAGACAGCTCCCGAGACGATCGATGAAGTATTCGGTCTCAGTAAGGCAGCATTCAAACGAGCGCTCGGTCGCCTGTTGAAAGACAAAAAAATAGAAAAAAATGAAACGGGTATTCGGTTGACGAAATAATCGGACCGAGTAAGCCTGCGTTTCGAATAGATAGTAAGGAATTCATCATTTTGGTGGTTGCGGCTGGTTTGATTACCGGCGACCATTTACTGAATATACCCCATCACTAGTGGGGGCACGCGATGACGTTCATCGCACGGTCCGGGCATTACGCCTTTCCCTCGCCCTTATGGCAACGATTATGATGGTGACTTCCCTAAACATTATTATAAGAGAAACCACTCTATCTTTATGTGATAGATTCTGTTATAATAGGTAGTCGATTGTATTCGTTACGGTAGCGCCTGTTTAGTGGCAGACGCTTTTCATATGACAAAGGAGAGTATTTAGCATTGACAACATTTCGTGAATTAAATCTTAGTGAGGCACTTATCAAAGGTGTCCTAAAAATGGGCTTCGAAGAAGCAACACCAATCCAAGCAGAAACAATTCCAGTCGGACTCAGCGGCGTTGACTTAATTGGTCAAGCACAAACAGGTACTGGTAAAACTGCAGCATTCGGTATCCCAACAATTGAGCGTCTTGACGCAAAATCACGCCACATCCAAGCGTTGATTCTTGCTCCAACACGTGAACTCGCAATCCAAGTAGCAGAAGAATTGAACCGGATCGGTGAAGTAAAACGCGTTCATGCACTTCCTGTTTACGGCGGTCAGCAAATTGATCGTCAAATCCGCGCACTTCGCAAAAATCCACAAATCGTCGTTGCGACACCAGGACGTTTGATGGACCACATGAACCGTAAGACGTTGAACCTCGATCACGTTCAAACGGTCATCCTTGACGAAGCAGATGAGATGTTGAACATGGGATTCGTCGAAGACATCGAAAAAATCCTCGGTGCACTTCCTGAAACACGTCAAACACTCTTATTCTCAGCAACGATGCCACCGCAAATTCGTAAAATCGCAGATCGTTTCATGACGACTCCGACACACATCAAAGTCAAAGCAAAAGAAATGACAGTTGAAAACATCGACCAGTCATTCATCGAATTGAAAGAAAGCCAAAAATTCGACGTTCTTTGCCGTTTGATCGACACGGATTCTCCGGAACTCTCAATCATCTTCGGTCGTACGAAAAAACGTGTTGACGAAATGACTGAAGGCTTGATCCAACGCGGATACACAGCTGACGGTTTACACGGTGACTTAACGCAAGCAAAACGTGACCAAGTCATCCGTCGTTTCAAAAAAGGAACGATTGATATCCTCGTCGCGACAGACGTTGCAGCACGTGGTCTTGACATCTCTGGTGTCACACACGTCTACAACTTCGATGTCCCACAAGATCCAGAGAGCTATGTTCACCGGATCGGTCGTACGGGTCGTGCTGGTAAAACAGGATCGGCTGTCACATTCGTTACACCGCGTGAATTCGGTCAAATCAAAACAATCGAACGTGTTACGAACAAAAAAATGTCACGTCGTCATGCACCAACACTTGATGAAATCTTAGAAGGCAACTTGAAGCTTGCTGCACAAGAACTCATCAAACGTGTTGAAGCAAAAGACTCAAAAGAATATACGACACTTGCACAAGAACTCTTAGAAGAGTACGAAGCAGTGGAACTTCTTTCAGCAGCACTTAAAGGATTGACGAAAGAGCCGGATGCAACACCAGTCCAAATCTCTTCAATCGAACCAATCCGCGTGAAACGTTTCGGTAGCAACGGTGGTGGAAACCGTCGTCCTTACGGAAACAAAGGTGGAAGTGGAAGCGGCAACCGCAGTGGCGGATACCGTGGAAACAACCCACGTAGCGGTAGTGATCGTCGTGAAGGTGGTCGTTCATCTTCTTCATCAGATCGTCGTGAAGGCGGTTATGCTGGACGTAGCAACCGTAGCGAAAGCGATCGTAACCGTGGTGGACGTAAACCACGTTTTGAAAAGTAAACGATTCGAACCGATTTGTCACAGACAAGTCGGTTCTTTTTTATGATTTATCTAAGCGGTCATGATAAAATGAGCCATGAACGATAGGGAGAGGGCTGAATCATTCGTGTATACCATTTATGTAGCAGCATCCGTCTGTCTCGTTGCACTGATTATCGCGACGAAAAAGATTTGTGAGCGGACGACAAAAGGACATTTTCGTTATATTCCGTTGGCGACCTTATTATTCGGTGGCATCATCTTTCTTGTGCTAGCCATCGGTAAGGGAGGAGCCGTCGGAATTCAATACGGCGTCCTGAGTATCATCTACTTGACGGCGACATTCGGTGTGTACTTGTATATCGCTTTGCGGAAAGATACGACGTTATCGTAAAACAGGGGCTCTCTCGTTACAGAGAGGCTCTTTTTTTGTTAAGATAGAACAAGAGTACAAGGGGGTAATAGAATGGATGCATTAGATGTCATCGTTCATCCCGAAGAGATAGAGGCGTGGTTTCAACCGATCGTAGGCGCTGCCCCTTTTAAGGTGGAAGGGTATGAAATCCAGTCCCATTTTCGTGGAGAACCGTTAAAACCATTTTTTCAGGAAGATGATGTTCCAATCGAGTATCAACTCGAAGTCATGGGGCATGTCGTCCGTCAAGCATTCCAAAAAGTACCCTCCGATGCACAAGCGTTCATCTTAATCCGTTGCCGTCCAGCTTGGCTGTTTGAAAACGGTGGCGAGGACTTCTTGCATGTCTTACGGACGGTCGACTCATCGTTTCCAAAAGAGCGGATGTATGTCACATTGACGGACGTCCAAGTCGATGATTTTGACCGTCTAGGTCGGATCGTCGCATATTACCAGAACTCTGGACTGAAGGTAGCGCTGGACCGTGCGGAAGCAACGAGTCTCGAACGTGTCTTTTCGATGTCACCGGATATGTTGATCGTCGATTTATCCTCCATGATTGAGAAAAAGACTGTCTCAGCGTCATATCCGCATCTCTTACAGACGATGGAGCACCTCTGTGATCAGCTCGGAGCGCCACTTTTGTATAAGAATATCAGTCATCTCGGTCAACTTCGGTATGCGTGGCAGCACGGAGGGCGTTACTACATGGGGAATTTACTTGGAGAAGCATCACCTGAATGGGTCATGACCTGTCCTGGTATGGAAGTGTTGATCCATGAAGTTCCGATGTTCTACAAATATGATCGCGAACAGATGAATCGCTTGTTCCAACTGGAGCAAGACTGGACAGTCCGATTTAATGAAGATTGTCAGTCCTTGAAGCCGGAGCAAGATCTCGACCAATGGTTGCTGACGCTCGCCCGGAAGATGGAGCCGGAATTCATCCGGTTTTATATCACGGATGCGAATGGATTCCAACAATCTTCAAACGTCAGTAAAAAAAGTGGGGAGTGGAAACTGTATTCTTTCTACAAAGGATACAACTGGAGTTTTCGTCCTTACTTCATCCGGACGACGGTAGCGATGGAACGACGACATAGCGGATATTTGTCCGAACGATATGTCGACTTCAGCTCGAGCGAACAAACGCGGACATTTAGTATGCCGCTCGGTAATGGGATGTTCTTATTTGCGGATATTTCTGCAGATTATCTATATCAAGAACGATTGAGTGAATGAGGAGGAAATGAAAGTGTTAGATTATGATTACGAGGCATTACGAGAAATTGGACGAATCGTCGCCATGGCACGCGATGAGATGGCGGATGCCGTCAAACCCGGAATCACGACGAAGGAACTCGATGACATCGGAGCACGTATCCTGAAGGAACAGGGGGCAGAGTCTGCTCCAATCGTCATGTACGATTTCCCAGGAGCGACATGTATCAGTGTCAACGATATCGCAGCACACGGTATCCCAGGGAAGTATGTCATTCAAGAAGGCGATATCGTCAATGTCGATGTCTCAGCTGTGAAAAATGGCTATTACTCGGATACAGGGAAGACGGTTATCGCAGGAGAAGCAAAACGTCCGGAAGATGTCCGACTCGTTGAAGTATCATTGACGGCGCTTGAGAAAGGACTCGAGAAGGTCAAAGCCGGAACGAAGGTCAACCAGATTGGAAAAGCGATCTACGCTGAGACACGTAAAAGTGGTTTCACGGTCATCCGTAACTTAGCAGGACATGGTCTCGGGAAGACACTTCATGGTGAGCCAGAATCTATCTCGAACTATTTCAATCGTGAAGAAAACGATTTGTTGAAGGAAGGGCAAGTCATTGCTGTCGAGACGTTCATTTCAACGGGAGATGAGTTCTGTATCGAAGATGAGCGGGATGGTTGGACGTTATACACACCGAACCGGAGTCTCGTCTCACAATTCGAGCACACTGTCGTCGTCTTAAAAGACGGGTATGAGATTTTGACGAAAGTCGATGGCAAAGAATCGTTCTAAGAAAAGCTCATATAGTAAAACACGAGAAGAGGCAAAGGAAATTAATCCATTGCCTCTTTTTTGTCGTAGTGTTCTTGTTACAAGGAGATTCGAGAGGTTGCCAATTTGTTCAATTGTGATTCGGATACGGCCGGAGCGGAATACCGTATGTGTCCGTGTTCGACATGATACGGAGACTCGAGCAAATCTTCTTCGAAATAATCGGCAGTACTTGCCATATCGATCGGATAAGCGAGTCCAGGAAGTGTTGCAAAAGCAAGAGTCTGACGACGCCCAATACCGCTCTCGAACATTCCCCCGAGCCAGTAAGGCGCTTTTGTTCGAAGGGACAAAGCGTTCGTCAGTCCACCGACGCGTGCCGGTTTGATGTTCAGTATCTGACCGGCGTGCAGCGTCTGCATCAACTCGGCATCCGCTGGAGCGACGATGGATTCATCGAGGCAAATCGGTGTCTGTAAGAGTGCGGCGAGTCGTTGATGCCCGGACCAATCCGATGCTGCGAGCGGTTGTTCCATCATAACGAGACCAAATGAATCCCACTGTTGTAACAGGGGAAAGTCCGCTTCAGTAAAACTACCGTTGGCGTCAAACATCAAAGGCGCATCAGGAAAAGCGGCGCGAACCTGCTCGAGAACGCCCGTGTCTGTCGGAGCGAGCTTCAGTTTGATCCGTCCATACCCGGAAGTGAGGGCTTGTCCTACGGCTTCGACGGTTTGTGCGGCAGAAGCTCGTCCGAGTGCTTTCCCGCAAGGTACGAGGGATGATTCATCACCTCCGAGATACGTGGCGAGCGATTGCCTGGAAGCTGCTGCGAATAATTCATAGATTGCTCCTTCGAACATCGCCTTTGCCATCGGATTACCTTGGATGATGCGGAAACGATCCGTGACGTCTGCTGGATGATGGAGTGGCTTTTCAAGTAACTGATACAGCAGCGGGGCGACTCCTTGGAGAGAGTGTTGTGTTTCGGACGTATACCATGGTGTATCGAACGCGACGCCTTCTCCATAACCGATTCGCCCTTCCGAATCGGTCAGACGTAAAATCGTCGTCCGGCGCACCGTCAACGTTGAGAGGGCGGTTTGCATCGGACGTCGAAAGACGAGTGGAACATCGAACAGTTCGGCAGAGCGTAGTGCAATACTCATAATGACTCCTTCAGTTGCTTGCGTAACAATTTACCATTCGCATTACGCGGTAAAGTGCTGTGATAGACGTAATCAACCGGACATTTATATTTAGCGAGCAATTGACTGATCTCGGTTCGGATGGTTGTCTCTTCAAGGCTACTGACGATGAAGGCGACCGGAACTTGTCCCCATGTAGGATCAAATCGTCCAACGACACCTGCTTCTTGAATCCCATTGATCGAGAGAAGCGCTGATTCGACTTCAGCCGGATAAATATTTTCTCCACCTGAGATGATAAGATCACTTCGACGATCGAGAACATAGAGGTATCCATCGTCGTCCAGTCGTCCTAAGTCCCCAGTCTTAAAAAAACCATCTGCTGTAAAAGCGTCTGCCGTTTTCTCTTCCTCATGAAAATAGCCTTTCATGATTGTTGGCCCTTTGACTTCGATTTCTTGATGACGCGTGATGCGGATTTGCGTCGGATGAATCGCTTGTCCGGCCGATCCGATCTTTCGTAAGGCATCCTCTGGCAAAAGAGTCGCGATTTGAGAAGCTGTTTCCGTCATCCCGTATGTCTGCATGACCGGGATGTTGCGATCAAGGGCACGCGTCAGAATCGGTAATGGAACAGGACCGCCTCCTGTCAGTACGACGCGAAGCGCGTGGCGACGTAGTCCGGCTTCGAGCAACCGATCAAGCATGACCGAGACGAGTGAGACATGGGTAATCTTTTCCGTCGTGATCCAGTGCAAGGCGCGTTCTGGGGAAAAATGTGGCTCGAGGATGATCGGCACTCCGTAGATGACCGCCCGGTAGACGACGGCTAACCCACTCATATGAAATAGCGGTGTGACGATCAAAAAACGATCCTCTGGCAGTGATCCGATATGACGCGCGGCGTTCGTCGCACTCGAGAAATGATTCAACATTGTTTGTTCGACGGCTTTCGGATGTCCGGTCGTACCACTCGTAAAGAGCATCGATTGGACGTATTGCTTGGGCATATGACGGATCAACAGGTCAGGGGCTTCTTTTTCATAAGAGAAAGCCACACACGGGATCCTTGTATCGAGTGTTCGGTCCGTCACGATGAGCCGTACATCTGCTTGTTTGAATTGACGTAACACTTCTGTCTGTGTCAAACGTGTGTTAATCGGAACGACGGTCAATTCGAGCAACTGAGCCGCGTGAAGTGCGACGATGTAGCGCGCACTCGATGGACCATAAAGCGCAATCCGGTCTCCGCGTGTCACGATCGTCGCCCATGTACTTGCTAAGCGGTGAGCACGTGTATACAGTTCAGACCACGACCAGCGCTCGGTTTCCGTAATGAGCGCGACGTCATCTGGTTGTTCTTTTGCCCGTGTATAGATCCAAGGATACAAAATAGTCACTTCCTTTTGAGATGAATATACGAAAAAGGTTCAATGTCAGAAGACGATTGAACCTTTTTTTCATTATGGGAAACGCGGGAACTGTCCGAAGTCCGGATTGCGTTTTTCTTTGAACGCATCGCGTCCTTCTTTTGCTTCGTCTGTTGTGTAGTAAAGCAACGTAGCGTCTCCAGCGAGTTGCTGAATCCCTGCAAGACCATCTGAGTCGGCGTTGAATGCCGCTTTGAGGAAACGAAGAGCCGTTGGTGAATGTTGAAGGATTTCAGCACACCATTGAATCGTTTCTTGCTCGAGATCTGCGAGTGGAACGACCGTGTTGACGAGTCCCATATCAAGTGCTTGCTGTGCGTCATATTGACGGCAGAGGTACCAGATTTCGCGCGCTTTCTTGTGTCCAACGACGCGTGCGAGGTAACCAGAGCCATATCCAGCATCGAATGAACCAACTTTTGGACCAGTTTGTCCGAAGCGGGCGTTTTCTGCAGCAATCGTCAAGTCACATACGAGGTGAAGGACGTGTCCGCCGCCAATCGCATAACCTGCGACCATAGCGATGACTGGTTTTGGGATGACACGAATCAAACGTTGAAGATCAAGGACGTTCAAGCGTGGAATTTCGTCGTCACCGACATATCCACCATGTCCGCGTACCTTTTGGTCTCCACCAGAACAGAATGCGAGATCGCCTTCACCTGTTAAGATGATGACGCCGACATTTTGATCGTCACGTGCACGTGAAAATGCGTCGATGAGTTCGTGGACCGTGTGTGGTCGGAACGCATTGCGAACTTCAGGACGGTTGATCGTGATTTTTGCGATCCCGTTCCATTGTTCATATTTGATGTCTTCATAGCTGCGGGCTGATACCCATTCCGGAGCATATTTCATTTGAATTCCCCCAATATGTTAGTGATGAATAAGTAGATTCTTTACCATTGTAACAAACTTTTGCGGTTGGTCGATATGTGGGGCGTGCGAAGCGTGCAAAATCACGTGAATTTTTTCAGGTGATGCCGCGCGTGAAGCGATGGCACGGAATTTTTTATCCTCTGCCCCGACGATCCAATCAATCTCTTTCGGAAGGCATGACCAAAGGGATGGCATGCTCCCTGTACCTTGTGCACGTAAAGAAGCACTCAGACCTTCAACCGTTTGGGACATGCGCTCCTGACGCAGTTGCGTGCGTTGCTGTTCTTTGAGAAGGGCTTGGGGTTTAAATAGTCCAAGTGTCTCCCAGTAATCGATGAAAGCTTTGAGTCCGTCTTTTTCAAGTCGCTCCGCTAACTTTCGATCGGATGCACGACGTACTTTTCGCTCGCTTGCCGTCTGGATACCGGGTGTCGTACTAACAGCAATCGTCCGAGCGATTTGCTCAGAGACGACGCTCAGCATTAAAGCAATTCGTCCACCCATCGAATATCCAAGGACGATCCATGGCTCGGATCGCGTAGCGAGCAGTGCCTCGAGATCCTTGACCTGTTGCGTCAAACGCATTCGTTGCTCAGATGCCGGTGTCGTTTTTCCATGTCCCATCAAATCCAGACGGTAGACGGTGAAGTGGGTCGATAAATGCTCACTTAGCAGATTCCACGTCGAGAGGGAGCCTGTAAAACCATGAAGCAATAGGAGCGGTGGACCCGATCCCTCGATTTGCACATGATACGTATGCCCACGCAAAATCATTGGAACACCTCGGCTAGCGCTTGATTCGTTACGTCCCAGATCGAACGGTGCATCTGTACGTTCTCTGTTCGTGTTGTCTTGACTTCAAGAATCCGAGTGACGTTCGTCTCTTCCGCAAGTGCTTGACGTAACGCGGCGATCGAATCGATAGCCTGATAAGTTACGCCGTAGCCGGAGGCGAGAGAAGCGAAGTCGAGATGCTGCGGTGTGCCGAAGAGTGGTTCGAAGACTTCTTGCTCAAGTTGTTGTTGCGGTAAAAAGCTAAAGATGCCGCCACCCGCATTGTTGACGAGAATGATCGTTAGCGGAAGCGTCCGTGCTGTCATCAGACCGTTGATATCATGAATGAACGCCAAGTCACCGACGAGTAAGTAGCGATGCTTGGCATCAAACGTTGCTCCTAGCGCACTGGAGAGAATCCCGTCAATCCCGTTCGCTCCTCGGTTCGCGAGTAGACGAAGCGGTGTTCCTGTCGGTAGGAACGTATCGACATCCCGGATTGGCATGCTGTTCGAAACGAAGAGACTTCCGTCCTGTAACGTCGCCAATGCACGGACGACGTTATATTCCGTCATCTTTTCTTGATCGATCGTCGCAAAAGCACCGACGACGCATCGCTCCGCCTGTTGCAACAGTGTCAGATATGCAGGGTCGTGCGGAACAGATTCATGATGCGCGAGTTGTCGCGCGTGACCAATTATGAAATCAGAATGAAGTTGCGGGTCGCGCCAGTTTCCTGGATGACCGACGACCGTCGTCGGAATATCCCGAGACCAAAGCAGATAAGGTTTTGACGTCGGCATGGCACCAAAACGAATGATTCGATCTGGTCTGACGTGCTGAGCGGTAGCTGGATGTTTGAGCCATGTATCGTAATAGGCAAAAACGTGAGCATCATGCGATTGTCTTCCTTGACTGAGTGGATCCGCTAACACCGGAATCCCTGCTTGTTTCGCATACGAAATGACAATCTGACTGTCCGCCGCAGTGAGTTGTGGCCCAAGTACAAACAGAAGACGTTCTTCTTGAAGCACGGTCGCTAAAGCGCTGTTTACTCCCGGTGTTGGTTCAGGTAAAACACCGACCGGGCGCCCTGTCCGTAAGAGATCGAGTTCCGGTACGAGGGGTTCACGTAACGGAACATTGATTTGAACCGGTCCTGCTGGTTCCGTCAGGGAGAGTAGGGTTGCACGTTGTGCGACATGAGCGACGTAAGGAAGGCTTGCCTCTTCTGCTAAAGGAAGATCAAACGCATGCCGAACCTGCTTTCCGTACAGGCCGACCTGATCAATGGCTTGTGGCGCACCGACATTCCGTAATTCGTGTGGTCGATCGGCGGTCAAGACGATCAACGGAAGTTCAAAGATGTTCGCTTCGGTCACTGCTGAATAATAGTTCGTCGCAGCGGTACCGCTCGTACAAATCAATGCAACGGGACGAACGCGTTCTTCCGTCCGTGTTAGACCTAAAGCAAAAAAACTAGCCGACCGTTCGTCAACAAGGACGTGGGTACGGCTAGAAGGATGCAGAAAAGCAGCAATGGCAAGTGGTGTCGAACGGGAACCGGGACTGATGACGAAGTCCCGGACACCAGAAGCGACGAGCGTATCAATTAACGTATGCATCCACTTAGTCAACATAAATATCATCCTTTTCAATCGAACCGACGTGTCCAAGTGCTTGGACCATCGGTGATAGTTTAGTTTCCGTCTCTGCCAGTTCACTATCGAGATGAGAGCCTTCGACGAGACCACAACCGGCATAAAGAATGACCGCCCGTTCTGTAAATAATCCAGATCGAATAGCAACGATGAATTCCCCGTCATCCTGTCCGTTCATCCAACCAACAGGTGAACCGTACCATCCTCGTTCGAACGTCTCGATTTCTTGGATGGCATCGACTGCTAACTGCTTTGGTTCGCCCCCAAGCGCAGGTGTCGGATGCAGTTTTTCGATTAATTGGAATAACGTCACATCTTCTTTTAAATGAGCTGTGATCGGTGTATAAAGATGTTGGATATGGCGATTCTTCAAGAGAATCGGTGTATCCGGACAATCCAGTTCCTCTGAAAAGACAGATAATGTTCGTTCGATCGAATCCGCGACGATTCCGTGCTCCACCCGGTTCTTTTGATCTTGTAATAACGATTGACCGAGTGCTTCGTCCATCTCATCCATCGCGTGGCGTGGTGCAGAACCAGCGACGGCTGCCGTTTCAAGACGACGTCCACGTTTTAAGACGAGTCGTTCCGGTGTAGCGCCGATGAAGGCTTCTTCCGGATTCGGTTGGAAACAGAAGACGTAGCTGCCGGGTTGCGTATCTTCGAGTTCAGCGACGACAGCGGCTACGTCGAGCGGACGATCCAGCTCATAGACGACTTCGCGCGCCAGGACGATTTTTTCAAGTGTCGTCTCCAAGTAGTGCATCGCTTGATGGAACGAAGCTTCAAAGGCTTCATTTCCGTCCCGCGATAGTCGTAAGCGTGTGACGCCTGTCGAAGTCGATGCATGCGGTTGATTGACTTTGGCGAAATCGAGTGCGAGTTCATTTAAAATCGAATCGACTTGATCCATAGGCTCGACGCGAGCAAAAATCGTCACACGTGTCTTGCCATCTTGTTCTAGAAATAAAAACTTCGGAATCGTCATCGAAGCGTCTCCGAAGGAAGACCAACGATAATCCGGTTGTTTGAGCTCGGTAAACGAAAATCCGCTGAACGCAAATAAATCATGACCGACATGATCGCGATTCAAGTTTGCCCATTGCGATTGAATCCGTAAAAAACGATCCGTTCCTGAAGCCTGAAGTTGTTGTACGATGCCAAACCCGATGGCCCGCATCGAGCGATCAGGTGTCGCGAAATAAAATCGTTCCTCGATACCCTGTTCGAGGGAACGCATGTCAGTTGCTTCGATTTCCCATGAATACGAAGCGAGTATAGGTCGTTGTGAGGCGTTCGCCTGACTGACGGCCTGTTCGATACACTGTTTTAGCTCTTGTTGAGCGTAAGCCATACCGCTCATTGCCCCCTAGTCTATAGATACTGTGATATGTTTCACTTAATCTAAGTGTAAACTTTTTGCGGACAAAAAAGAAGGAATAAGCTATCTCTGATTGAACATTGACAGCAAAAAACGAAACCCGATACACTTAGACAGGAAAGGGGTTATTATATGAATAAATCAATCGCTGTCTATTGGCGAATGACACGACCGCATACGTTAACAGCAAGTTTTGTTCCGGTCGTCGTCGGTACGGCAGTTGTCGCACCACGCGTGGAATCGATACGCTTGGATTTGTTCGTGGCGATGTTGATCGCGTCGATGCTGATTCAAATCGCAACGAATCTGTTCAATGAATACTACGATTACAAACGGGGTTTAGATACGGAGGAATCGGTCGGAATCGGTGGATCGATCGTGCGTGATGGATTCAAGCCGGGAACGATCCTAGCGTTCGCACTTACGTTGTATGGCATCTCGGCATTACTTGGTGTGTATCTGTGTATCGAGACGTCGTGGTGGTTGCTTGTCGTCGGACTCATCTCGATGTTCGTCGGATATATCTATACAGGGGGACCGCTGCCAATCGCCTATACACCGTTTGGAGAGGTCGTTGCAGGCTTTTTCATGGGGTATATCATCATCGCGATTTCTGCGTACTTGCAAATTGGTTATGTTCCGACAGAAGCCGTTGCGATTTCGGTACCAGTCGCCATCTTGATCGGCTCGATCCTGCTTGCGAATAACATTCGGGACTTGGATAATGATAAGGTCAACGGACGAAAAACGATTGCCTGTCTCGTCGGACATCGCCGTGCTGTTTACGTCTTGATCGGATTTTTTGCGGCAGCTGTCCTGTCTCTCATTATTGCTGTACTCGCATTCGAAGTCTCATGGTTTGCGTTACTCGCGTTGTTAAGTATTCCACTCATGATCAAAGCAGTCCGTCTCTTCTGGGAAGACTTGCCACCGGAAAAACTGATGCCTGGTATGGCACAGACTGGTAAAGTGAATACGATTTTCGGACTTTTACTCGCAATCAGTCTCGTGATCGCGAATATCTAATCTTAATTTAAAGTAGCAGGCGATTCGCTTGCTGCTTTTTTTACGTGAAGATAGGGAACAGTTAGAAAAAAAGTACTTCGGTTGTCACTGATTTAAAATTTTACTATAATTGAAGCAATGTGCCTGAAAGATCAAACAAGGTCGGAAATCAGGAAATATGGTTAGAGGTGGAACTGAAATGAATAAAATCGCGGTAATCGGAAAAGTATTCGTCGACATAAAAGGAACTTCGTTCGCTCCTTTGCATAAGGATGCGAAAAACGTAGGAGACATCACGTTTTCAAATGGAGGAACAGGACGCAACGTAGCACAAAATCTAGCCGTCCTCGGGAATGAAGTTCGCTTTATCTCGACGGTTACGAATGATCAGATTGGCGTGGGAGTGCTCGATGAGCTGAAATCCTACGGTGCGAATGTGGATCACGTCGAAATGTTAGAAGATCATGGAATGGGTATGTGGCTAGCTGTCATGGATAACGAGGGTGACTTGCAAACATCGATCTCGAAACAACCGGATGCCAAGTTGCTCGAAGAGGCGATTTTACGTCAATCGATCTATGCACTCGATGGAGTCGATGCCGTTGCAATCGATTTGGATTTGTCCGTCACGGTCTTAGAACGTTTGATTCATTTATGTCGTAAGATGGAGTTGCCATTGTTTGGTGTTTGTGGTCACTTGAGCGTCATCGAACGAAATCGTCATCTGCTACAAGGGTTCACTGGATTCATTTGTAGCCGAGAAGAGGCTGAAATTCTGTCTGATCTATCGATCGTGACGGTCGAAGATGCGATTCATGTAGCAAATGAGCTAGCGAAAAAGGGCGCTCCGTTTACGGTCGTGACGATGAGTGAACTGGGGGCGGTCTACGTTGATCGTCGTACGGCGACATCAGGTCACGTCGGAACGAAAAAAGTGAAGGTTGTCGACTCAACGGGAGCAGGCGATTCCTTCTTCTCCGCAGTCTTGTCCGAATTGACACAGGAAAAGTCAGCAGAAGAGGCTTTGAAGCTTGGTATGAAGGTCGCAGCAGAAGTCATCGCTTCAACAGAGAATGGACTCGTTCCTGAAATGCTAGATGCTCTTCAATAAGTAGAAATGATAAAAGGGAGGTGGCGTCATGCCGATTCAACGAAGTGCAATCATTTTACGAAACGAACAGGATGAAATTGCGTTGATCCGACGGGATAAACCGAACGAAACGTATTATGTCTTTCCAGGCGGTGGGAAAGATGACGGAGAATCGTTAGAAGAAACAGCGATTCGCGAAGCACATGAAGAACTTGGCATCGACGTGGAGTTGACCGGTATTGCCGCCATCGTCCGTTTTAATGGATTCGATAATCCTTATTTTTGGGCGAAAACAATTGGTGGTCAGTTTGGCACGGGTACGGGTGAAGAATTCGAAGAGGAAGGATCGGGTTATACACCGGTCTGGATCAAGCGTTCGGAGCTACCTTCGTTGCCAATTCGTCCACCGTCACTTGCCAAACAACTGGCAGAAATGACAGAACCATTCTATGAATTAATCCTTTCTGAAAACGAATGAGGTTTTAGTTGAAATAAAATGGGAAAAGTATATTAAAACAATGAGGTGGTCTTCGACTGCCTCTTTTTCATGAAGGAGAGATGACGATGGCGCATTCACGCGATCCAAAAGGGCTTGCCCTTAACTTAAAGCAGCGAATGTCCGATCATAATATCACGGATTATGCAGGGACACTCGCCTATTACTGGTTTTTATCCATTTTCCCAGGAATCATTTTCGTCATTTCGGTCTTATCATTCTTTGATATCGATCGTCAGACACTCGAGTCACAAATTCGGGACCTAGCGCCAGGCGGAGCCGTTAATACGTTCACGGATACAATTTTCCAAGCCATCAAAGAACCGCAGGGTGGTCTGTTATCGATCGGTGCGATTCTTGCTGTCTGGTCCGCTTCCAAAGGAGTCGATCGTTTGATCACGACAGCAAACCATGCCTATGGTGACTTCTCTCCCCGTGGTTTTGTCGCAGCGCGTGGGATTGCCTTGTTACTCACGATCGTGCTCGGAGTCGGGATGTTGTTGCTGATCGTCTTGAATGTGCTCGGTGGTCCGATCATTACGTATCTTGCCAACTTCGTGTTGCCGATCGATATGGGGCAAAAAATCCTACTGACGGTCTTACGATATGTCGTATCGACGATTCTATTGATTGGTATCCTGTCGATTTTTTACCGCGTCGCACCAAAGCGCCCGATTACATTTAAAGAGGCAATTCCAGGAGCCGTCTTTGGTGTCATCGTCTGGCAATTATTATCGGTTGGATTCGGATTTTACGTCTCGAACTTCTCGAACTACAATCAGACCTACGGTTCGCTCGGTAGTGTCGTCATCTTGTTATTATGGCTCTACTTCACAGGGCTGATCATCTTGCTCGGTTCTGAATTGAACGCATCATGGGAACGGTTCATGAAAAAAGCGGATCCAAAAAAGATGGAAGAAAAGCGCTTGAAGGAACAAGCGGAACTTGATGCGATTCCGACGAATACGTTCGGATGAAGATACGAAAAAACGTCTGACTGCCTTGCGGCAATCAGACGTTTTTTCGTGTTAAGCAGCTAATCGTTTCTCAGATGAACGCTGTGGAAGACTTGGTAAAGCATCCTGTTGAAGAAGGCGTAAACCGTTCAGGATGACAAGAATCGTTGATCCTTCATGTCCGACGACAGCGAATGGCATGATTAGGAACTGGGACAAATTCGATGCGATCAATAGGAGAATGACACCGATCGCTAGCGTGATGTTTTGTTTGACGATCCGGTTCATCTTCCGCGCTTTATGCACGGCATAGGCAAGGCGACCTAAATCATTTTTCATCAAGACGACGTCAGCGGTCTCGAGCGCGGCATCTGTTCCTTCACCCATTGCGATACCGACATGTGCTAGTGCAAGGGCAGGGGCATCGTTAATGCCGTCACCCACCATCGCGACGGTCCGACCTTCTGTTTGGTATTGCTTGATATAGCGGACCTTATCTTCCGGTAGACATTCAGCAACGAAATCCGTTAATCCTGCTTCACGTGAGATGGCAGCTGCCGTGACTGGATTATCACCTGTTAACATGATCGTTGCGATGCCGAGATCATTTAAGGCAGCAATCGCTGTTTTAGTCTCTGGGCGAATCGTATCACGTAACGCATAAAGCGCTACAATCTGTGCTCCATTACTGACATAAACGATCGTATGCCCTTGTTCTTTCAGTGACTGTTCCATCGCGACGAATGGATCGTCTAAACCATCGTGGAATGCCCGTTTACCGATACGATAAGTGATGCCATCGACGGTTGCTTCAATTCCGTATCCTGTTACATCTTTAAACGTCGATGGTTCGCGGACATCGGTTTTTAAGTGATTGACGATCGCTTGTGCGAGCGGATGGTTCGACTGTGCTTCGATGGAAGCAACTGCTTGCTGAACTGTTCGAACGTCCATGCCTTCCGCATAACGACTTTCAGTGACGACGGGTTTCCCTGTTGTCAGTGTACCCGTTTTATCGAAGACGATCGTGTCGACTTGTCCGAGTGTCTCGATGTGTGCGCCTCCTTTAAAGAGAACGCCATTTTTCGCAGATGCGGCAATTGCAGATAAGGCAGCAGGCGTAATCGATGCAACAAGAGCACAAGGTGAGGCGACGACGAGAAGAATCATCGCGCGGTAAATACTTGTCTCAAACGTCCAACCGACGACGTAATGAGGGAGGACCATCATGAGTGCGACAACGAGGAGGACGATTTTGACATAACGGCTTTCAAAGCGTTCGATGAACTGAGCAGATGGTGATTGCTCACTTTGTGCATTTTGGACCATATGAATGATCTTTTGGAACAACGATTCGTCAGCAGCTTTCGTCATCTCAATCGTCAAGACCCCATTCATGTTGACAGTTGAGTTGTAGACGGTATCGCCCGTTTGTTTTTCAACCGGAATCGATTCACCTGTAATCGATGCTTCTTCGATCGCTGCTTGACCACGAACGATGACACCATCGACCGGAATTCGTTCCCCCGGACGAACATAGACAAGGTTACCAATCGCTAATTGTTCGATTCCAACGACTTCGAGTTGTCCGTTTGCATTCAGACGTGTTGCTTCCTCAGGTTGTAAAGACATTAAACTTTGTAAGGCACGTTCGTTCTTATTCATCGTATATGTTTCAAGGGCACCGGATAACGCGAAGATGAAAATGAGGATCGCACCTTCCATCCAGTAGCCGATGGCAGCAGCACCGATCGCTGCTAAAATCATCAGCAGTTCGACATTCAACGTTTTTTCTTGATACGTCTCCGTCAATCCTTCCTTCGCTTTTGCATATCCTCCGATCACATATGCGGATAAGTACAATGTGACATAAACGGCAGACGCCGCATTGAATTTTTCAAGTCCGTAAGCAACTAAAATCAATATTCCGCTAAACAATGCTAGAATCAATTCGTGATGCTCATCCCAAGCATGACGGAATACGGAACGCTGTTGAACATCGGTAGTAGTGGAAGTCGTCATATTAAAACTCCTTTCGAAATGTAAATGAGAAATGAAATCATTATAGAAAGAGAATGAGAATGTGATATATCAATGAGTTTAACTGATTGATAATGAGTTTCATTGTCTCTAGATTATAATTATTATTATCTGTAGAATTACTATACCATGCTTCAGTGAAAAGGAACAGGAAAGGAACTAGAAAGATGCAAAAAATTTTAACCCATCGGATTGGACTCGTCGTCTTTGCGTTATTGACGACTTTTTTGTGGGGAAGTGCGTTTCCCTTCATTAAAAAAAGTTATGACTTATTACAGATCACGTCTTCGGAATACGGAGAGCAACTGCTGTTCGCAAGCTATCGTTTCTTTTTGGCAGGTGTGCTGTTACTTGTCGTCAGTGTCCTCGTCTTCAAACAGACGATTACGCTGAAGGAGCGGACCTATGCCTATAGTCGTCTTGGCTTCTTTTTGACGTTCTTGCAGTATGTCTTCTTTTATATCGGTTTGTCGTTATCAACCGGCGTACAAGGATCAATCATTGCGGGATCGACTTCGTTCTTCCAGATGTTGCTGGCTCATTTTCGATATGAAGACGATCGACTGAATCGGTTTAAAGGACTCGCCTTATTCCTTGGATTCACAGGTGTTATCTTGGCCAACTGGCCGCAAGGGGGGCAAGGTGTCTCGTTTGGAGTAGGGGAAGGATTGTTGATTGCAGCAATGGTTTCCGGAGCGTTCGGTAATTTAATCGCGAAAGAATACTCGGCGCATTATCCTGTGGCACCGATGACTGGATGGGCGATGGTCATTGGATCAATCGGTCTCTTCATCGCAGGAGTCATTCTCGATGGTCACGTCGCACCGTTCACTTTTTCAACGACAAGTGCTTGGATGCTCATGTATCTTGCCTTCTTATCAGCAACTGGATTTACGCTTTGGAACTTACTGATGAAATATAATCCGGTCAGTAAAGTGTCATTGTTCATGTTCTTCGTACCGATTTATGGTGTCAGTTTATCTGCCTTGATTTTGGGCGAGACGATTCCACCGCAAGCGTTGCTTGGATTACTCTTCGTCGTCAGTGGTATTTTAGTATCGACGTACCTTCCTGTTTGGTTTCAAAAGCGAGGTTGACGAAGATTCAGAATCGTGCAAAAATAGTTTCAATCAAAGTAACTCCCAATCGTTCGTTGCTTAAGCCGACCTGTTCGGCTTTTTTCTGTACGGTCAAGTGAAGACCGATTCGGCCTTGTCTGAAAGGCTAGTGCGACTATAAAACGGAAGGAGATGAAAACGAATGGAACGGAATGAGATCGTTCGAAAGATCATTGCCGCTCGTCGTCCACGTGATGAGTTTGCCCGGTTCGTCGTAACGTGCGTCAGTCAGCAGTTGAAGGAAACCCATGGAGATGTGGATGTGGAAATCATCGAGGCGGAGAGAGGTTACGATTCAGTGTGGTCAATCAACGGTCGAGAGGTCGTCGTGCTGCTCGAGACAGAAGAACTGAAGCGTGCAAAAGAACAGCCGTATGCGATCGACGATAAGCTCTGGCGGAGTTTTCGGCAAGAAGGAATCGTGAAATAAAACAAAGGATCTTGCGCATGATTAGCGCAAGATCCTTTGTTTTATATCCGGGATGATTCGTGACGTTTCGCGTATCGTAAGAGAAACGCAAGTGTCGCTAGGACCAGAACGAATAGACTGAAATAAAGCATAGCTGGAAGCAGAACGAACAAGCTGCCAGCAATCGGTCCAAGGATCGAACCAAGACTAAAGGCAATCCCTGCAAGCAAGTTGCCCGTCGGAAGAAGGTGTCGCGGTAACTGTTCCGTCATATAGGCGACACCAAGCGAGTACGTCGAGCCAAGTGCCATCCCGCTGACAGCAAAAATCGCAAACAACCAGCCGTAACGTTCGAAGACGAAGCAAGCAATCAGGAAAGCGACAGAGCCAATTGAAAGAACGGTTACTAACGTCCGACGTTTTCCGAAGTGATCAGCAAGTCGTCCAAGTGGAAGTTGCATGATCAACGAGCTGACGACGAATGTCGTGATCAAGGTACTCGTCTCAGATAGACCGTACCCGTTACGTGTCGCAAAAACGGGAAAACTGGCATTCAGTGTGGCTTCGAGAAAACCATATGTAAAGCCAGGGAGTAATGTGAACCACGCGGTCGATAGGACAAGTTTATACCGTGAGGCAGCGCTTTGCAATTCCTCCGGCATGACAGACGATGGTTTTTCGTTCGGCATACGCGATAACAAGATCAGGACGATGACCGTTAATGTACCAGTCAACACGAACGGTAGCCAGTTGATGACATCGACGAGAGGTGCTGCAAGAGGACCAAGAGCAAAACCAAGACCGAATGCCATCCCGTATAGTGACATCGTTCGTCCTAACCGTTCATTTGGAGTAATGGACGTCACCCAAACCTGTGATCCATAGTGTAACGTCTGATCACCAAATCCGACGAGGAACCGTAAAATCATCCAAGCAATGACGCTCGGAAGGAGTGGAAATAAGAAAACGGCCACTGCAACAAGAGCGAGTCCGAACGAGATGACCGGAATATAACCACGTCGTCGCAGTGGACCTTCCATGAGAGGGGCAGCGACGATGACACCAATGTATAGAACGGCAGCGCTGAGACCATTGATGAAGGCTGGAGTCCCTTGACGTTCAAGTAAAATAGAGAGCAATGGAATCAGCAATCCTTGCGTGAATCCGGAAATGAAGACGATTGATAAAATGAGAGCAAAACGACGTGACACGAGTAACGACGACCTTTCTTTTTTCTTTTAGCATAACACGCCCCGGTCTCTGAAACGAAAGACCGGGGCGTGCTTCATTTATTTTCTTGTTCAAAACGTGTCGGACGCGGCATATGCAGAAGATGTTCATCCCAATCTGTCTGATCGAACACTTCATCATGTTCGATGCTGTGTGAAGTACGAATCCCAACCATCATGACGAATAAGACCATGCTGAACGTACCGATGATTGCGACAATACCTACGAGCCATTCCATCCCGGTCACCCCTTTTTTTAGAAAACAGAATGTGTCTACTTTGTGACATTTTTCCCGGGACGCCATCGTTCAAAACCTATTTTTCATTCTTAAAGCCGGCTGGATTGTTTTGTGAAATCAATCTCAGGGTAATATGCGTTTTTCACAAGCGCATTTGGTCCAAGGCATTGCACAGCAGGACAGTGACACGACAAGCTTTTATTCAGTTCTGTCTCTTGCCACTGGGCATATGCATCGTTGAAGGACGTTTCGTGAATCGTACCGAGCGAAGCAAGTTCGTCGCCGAAATCGGTCACGATGATCTCACCGTCAAAGATGTTGACGTTAAGACGAGAACGACCATCTGGGTCATTGCGGACCGATACGTTTTTCTCCTGACGCAAGCGACGGTGCAATTCCAAATCTGCCTCTTCCATCGAACATGCATAGAAAGGAAGTGTTCCGAATAACATCCAGACGTCTTTATCCCGGACGTCGAGCAAACGGTGGATCCCGTCGCGGATTTCAGACAAGCTAGCTGCTTCGATCATTGACGCGAAGTCAGCGGGGTACATAGGATGCACTTCATGACGGACACAGCCCATATCGACGATTTCCTTATGGATTGCTTCAAGATGTGGCAACGTCCGCTTATTGATCATCGTCTCAGCAGACACGATGACACCTCGTGCATTCAGAACACGAGCATTCTCTTTCATCGTCTCGAAAAGCTTCGTCCGTGCTTCACGTGATGGTTTTCGTTCCATCATCGCAAAGCCACCATCGATGAAGTCATCGGCTGTTCCCCAGTTATGTGAGATGTGCAAGACATCTAGATAAGGAATGATTAATTCATAACGAGATAACGGAAGTGTTAAATTTGAGTTGATTTGGGTTTTAGCGCCACGTTCGTGGGCATACTTAAGTAAAGGGACGACATATTCCTTGACGGATTTCATCGAAAGCATCGGTTCTCCGCCTGTGATGGAAAAGGCACGCAGGTGTTCGATTTCATCCAGACGTTGAATGAGTAGTTCGACTGGGATTTCAGGTGACTCGCTACTGGATAACATGTAACCGACGGCGCAATGTTCACAGCGCATGTTACACAGTTTTGTCGTCGTGACTTCGATGTTCGTCAAACGGACGGTGCCGTATTGTTCAATGTCACGATAAGCTTCCCACGGATCGTTTGCGATCGTGATGGGTGATGATTGTGGCATAGGTACTCCTCCTTTTTAGTGCTCCACTTCGTATCGTATGCTAAAATAACGTCGGAATCCAGCGGAAGAAAGGAAGTCTGAATAATGGGAAAAGCAAGAACTGATAAACTTGGTCAAATGAATGTGCTAAAATCAAGGATGCAGCTTCTCTGTCATACAATCGATTCACTTGATGAATCATCAGATATCGAAGATTTGGAACGACTGATCGTATCACTAGATCAACTCAAGGCGAAGGTCGTTCGATATGCGAAGGATATGAAAGAACAAGAAGAAACGAAAAAAGCGGTAGATTGAGACCGCTTTTTCATTTGCACAAACGGAAAGGATGAAATCAATGGCAACAAAAATCAAATTAAAGACAGGTGAGATCCGTTCGGTCACGTGTTTACGGATGGGAATCAACGGTGAAGGGATTGCGACGCTCGAGCGACAAATCGTCTTCATCCCAGGATTACTCGTCGGGGAAACGGCACAGATCGAGATCACGGAAATTCATGCAAACTATGCGAATGCGAAAATCTTGAAGCGTGACGATCGTTCACCGGACCGCGTGACACCGCTTTGCCCGGTCTATAGTGTCTGTGGCGGCTGCCAATTACAACACATGAGTTACGACGGACAATTACGTTATAAGGAAGAGATGCTACGCAATGCTTTCTTAAAATCAACGAAATTGAATATCGAGAAAGCCGATATTCGTCCGACGATCGGTTCGAAAGAATGGGAATACCGCAACAAGTCACAATTCGTCGTCGGTAAACAAGGGAATGAAATCGTCAGCGGTCTCTATTCGGCCAATTCGAATCGTCTTGTCGCGATCGATGATTGTGTCGTTCAAAACAAAGAAACGCTTCGTGTCAACCAAGCTGTCACGAAACTGCTCAACGATTATAAAGTACCCGTTTACCATGCAGCAAAACAAGACGGTGTCATGCGACACATCGTCGTCCGGACAGGAATCAAAACGGGCGAAATTCAAGTCGTACTGGTTGCCTTTAAAGACGGCTTCCGTGATTTAGAAGGTTTGTCACGCGATATCATGGATATCCCGGGGGTCGTTTCGGTCGCGCTGAACATTAATGATAAGTTAACGTCACGTGTCTTCGGAGAAGAGACAGAAGTCTTGCGTGGCGTTGAACGGATCGAAGAAGAGATGGGCGAGTTCACGTATCAATTGTCTCCTCGTGCTTTCTTCCAGTTGAACCCAGAACAAGCAGAGCGGATGTATGAAGAGATTGCGCGTGCCGCTGCTTTGACAGGCGAAGAGCGTGTCGTGGATGCATACGCAGGTGTCGGTTCAATTGGACTCTGGATTGCTAAAGGAGCAAAAGAAGTCCGCGGTATGGAGATCATTGAAGAAGCCGTTGAAGATGCCAATGCGCACATGAAGCAATACGGATTCGACCATGCCCACTACGTCGTCGGTAAGGCAGAAGCGTGGATTCCACGTTGGGTCAAGGAAGGCTGGATTCCAGATGTCTTCATCGTCGATCCACCACGCTCAGGTTGCGATACACAATTGTTGAACGCGATGATCTCGTCTAAAGCGAAAAAAATCATCTATGTTTCGTGTAACCCGCAGACGCTTGCCCGCGATTGTGATCACTTGATGAAAGCGGGATACAAGGTATCGTACATTCAGCCGTACGATATGTTCCCACAAACAGCGCACGTTGAAGCAATCGTCGTGCTCGAAAAAAAGAAAAAGAAAAAGTTCTAAATAACAAGCCCGTATGCACTCCTTGCACGAGTGGACATACGGGCTTTTTATCATGTTTGCGAGGGATAACCGAACGTCGCGTCACACTCAGCAAAGCGTTCCTTTAATTGAGCAACACGGTCAGCGGGTAATGGACCACGTTCGATCAGTTGCTGATTCAATGCGAGGTGTTCTGGTCGAGACGTGCCGATGATAGCCGTCGTGATTCCTGGCTCAAAAACCGTGAAACGAAGTGCTGTCTCAAGCCAACTGGATTCTTCGAGGGGATAAGCGAGTTGTTGCGCACGTTCCCAGTAAGGTTCGACATACTGTCCGACCGGACGCTCCGTGAAGCGCCACGGGGCATTACCGATCGGACGCTTTGCGATGACTCCGTGATTCGAAAGCGTAGGTAGGACATCATCGACACGTTGGTCAAACAGATTAAACGATGTTTGGAAACTGTCGAAGCGATTCGTTTCGATAGCATATGTCAAGTCTTCCCGATCACCGGAATAAGCGATGACGCGAACTTTTCCAGCTTGTTTTGCTTGTTCAAGCGCTTCGATGACATCTCCTTGGGCGAGGATTTCTTGACTACAAGAATGTAAGTGTACGATGTCGAGATAATCCGTTTGCATCGTTTGTAAGGCTTGATCGATGCCACCATGGACCGCTTCAAAGGTCCAGTCCTGCGCACCGGGAACATCATAGCCGACTTTCGTCGACAGAATGACGTCGTGCCGACGATTCTTTAGAAATTGTCCGACGCGTTGCTCCGATAAGCCGTAGCCACGTGCTGTGTCGATCAGATTGATGCCGAGATCACGTGCTTGTTCGAGTAAATAAACTGCTTCGCGGTCCGTCATCTGTTTTGCGCCGATGTGACCGGCTCCGAACCCAAGCGGGGATACGAGTAGGTCGGATGTTCCAAAACGTCTTAACTCCATGAACGATACTTCCTTTCAGACCATCTGTAGTTTTATATCGATGATGTTCGTTTTTGTTGAATACGATAGATCAGATAACCAACGAGTGCCACGCCTGCAATCGACCATTGGACGATGGACGAGGATTGCATGAACTGATAAACGGCGAGCACTTCAAGTAACATGGCTGGAATTTTTCCGATCGTACTCGCAGTCAGGAAAAGTAGGATGGAAATACCACTCGCCGCACTTGCGATATTAACGATGCCAGACGGGACGAATGGTAACAGCCGCAACAAGATGATTGTCCAAAACGCTTCACGTCCTCGTTGTGCTTGCAGTTTTTGTTGTAAACGAGCGAATCGATCGGGAAGTGGGCGACGAAGGGCATACCGCAGTCCTTTTCGGTAAAGTAGGAACGCACAAACCGCACCTAAGACTTCACCGATGAAAGAGAGCAATGTGCCCATCCATAATCCGAAATAGACGAGATTCGCAGCGGTGACGAACGTACTCGGTAGGACACCAAGTACACTGACGACGACGCCGACCAAGACACTAACGAATGGAGCGAACGGTCCAAAGAGTTCAAAGGTTTGGATGACATGTTGTTCCATCATTCGAATCCATCCTCTTCATCCGGAAGAAGCGGTAACTCGATGTGGACAGTCGTTCCTTCTCCAAGAACGGAGTCGAACCGGATCGTCCCATCATGACGATCGATGATGTGTTTCGTGATCGCAAGACCGAGACCAGTGCCACCATCTTTCCGCGTCCGTGATTTATCGACACGGTAAAAACGTTTTGTCAGTCGATCAAGATGTTCTTCCGGAATGCCTTCCCCTTCGTCCTGGATAAGACAATGCGTCCGGTCGCCGATCGTTTCAGTCGATAAGAAAATCTGTTTGCCAGGCGGTGTGTACCGTAAGGCGTTATCGAGTAAATTGCCGAAGACTTGCTCAAGGCGGTCCGTATCGCCTAAGACAATTTGATCTGGATCGAGGTTCATCACGAACGTGACTCCTTTTGACTGGGCGATGGGTTCCATCCGGTAGATGACATCTTCAAGTACTTGACTGAAGACAAGCGGTTGCTTCGACATCGGATAGGAATCGCGCTCGAGTTGAGCGAGATCGAGCAGATCATTGACGAGACGTTGCAGACGTTCCGTTTCCCGCTCAATAATTTGGTAATACTGCGCACGCTTTTCTTCCTCAAGCGAATCATCCTGCATCATCTCTGTGTAACCACGGATGTAGGAGAGAGGTGTTCGCAATTCATGACTGACGTTCGCGAGGAACTCTTTCCGCTGCTCGTCAACTTCCCCGAGCGATTCCGCCATCTTGTTTAACGTTTCTGCGAGTTCTCCGATCTCATCGTCCGATTGAATCGGAATCCGGTAATCAAAGTCACCTTGTGCATAAACAGTCGAGGCGCGCTTCATGTCGATCAACGGACGGATGATCGTATCGATGATTTGTCGTCCGAAGATGACGAGATTCAAGACAATCAGTCCGATCATGAAGAAGATCATCAAGCGGAGTGGGCGGAATGGTTCACTGATTTGCCCAAGTTCCAGGTACAAGATCAGCGTACCAACCAGTCGATTGTTTTCGATGATCGGAAACCCGGTCATCAAAATATCCGTTCCTTCAATCGGATGGGTCCGACTGGAGACGATGGTTTCACCGTTTCGAAGTTCTTCGATATCCGCATTCGTCAAAAAGCGCAGTCCAGCTGGATTTTTCTTCAGGAAATCGATAAAGAAGACTTTCGATTCCGTCAACTCATTCGTATAAGTCATTCCATCGTAAAAAGCACCAGATAATCCTTCAGATTCATAAATGTTGATCAGCTTTTCGCCTCGGTTCAATAAGATATCTTCCTGCGTTTGAAGATAGAATCGATCGTAGAGGTAGAACGTCAACAAGACGAATAAAATGGCGGAAAAAACGCTTGTGAACCAAATCGTGATCCAAATCCGGCGCCGGATCGTATAGCGCTTAATCATACTTCCTCGAATTTATAACCGATGCCCCAGACCGTTTGAATCGAGCCACCAGCTTCCCCGAGCTTTAAGCGAAGTGTTTTGATGTGTGTATCGACCGTCCGTAAGTTCCCGATATAGTCCGCACCCCAGATTTGATCGAGTAACTGTTCGCGAGAAAAGACCTTATCATTGTTTTGAGCGAACAGATGCAGCAAATCAAATTCCTTACGCGTCAGACTGACCGGTTTGCCATTGACGTGGACACTCCGACTTTCAGTGTCGAGTTCAAGCATGCCGAGCGTCAGGGTAGCCGATTGATCAACTGTAAAGCGATGAGAACGACGAAGAGTCGCTTCGATGCGAGCAAGCAATTCTCGAGGGCTGAATGGTTTTGTGATATAGTCATCAGCTCCGATTTTCAGACCGTGAATACGATCGAGCTCGTCCGAACGTGCCGTCAGCATGATGATCGGAACGTTTGAGAATTCACGGATGCGCATACATGCTGTCAAGCCGTCCATTTCCGGCATCATGACATCGAGTAGAACGAGATGGAATGTATTTTGTTGAATGAGATGGATCGCTTCTTGTCCGTTAGAAGCTGTCATCGTCGTGTAGTGTTCTTTTTCAAGATTCGAGACGAGAAGGTCACGCATTTGTGCTTCATCATCTACTACGAGAATGTTAAACGATTCTGGCATTAGTCTTCGCTCCATTTCCTGTAGAAGAAAGTGTTTCTTCCATAAAGATGAGTTTTCTTATTTATCATACCATTTCAAACTTTAGAAGCGCATGTGTGGACACAAAAAAGCATGAGAGACAAGGCTCTCATGCTTCGAGTTGTTGGTGATCGTATAGTGTTTCGAGCTCCCGACCATGAATGTACATGTGGAAACTAGATTTTGAGACTTCATATAGCGTGAACTGTGTCTCGCCGGCATTCAATTGCTCAAGAAGCGCAGGGCGCAACTCATCCGCGCAGAACGCATACGGCAATTTTTCAGCTGCTTTTTGTGACCGAATATTGCTTTTGCGAATTTTCATGAAGACACTTTCATATCCAAGCTCGAAGAACAGCTCAGAGAAGAAGGCTTCTTTCGCTAAATGATTGTATCCTTTACCATGATACGGTTTACCTAACCATGTACCGAGAAACCCATATTGTCCTTCGATATCGAGTAAACTAATCGTACCAATCGGTTGATCGAATTCATCTAGGATGGTACGTGATACGATTTCACCACGTTCTTCCTCTTCGATTGCCTGCTTTGTAGTAAACAGAAATTCATCAAAGTACCGTGTTTTTTGGCGGACGTACGGATATACGTCTTGATGCTGCATCAGTTCGAACAAATCAGCGCAGTCGCTCAGCTCCCGTTGCTTGAGCATACTTCCATTCCTCCTTTTAGGACCGCAAGAATGATTGTCGAAAGCTACCTGTCTGACTCGTTTGAACCGCGCATGGTATGCCTTCTTCAGTTGTCGGATAAGATAATATTACCTTCTTTTTTTAAAATTGCAAGAAAATAATTTTTGTGAAAAAAGATACAAAAACAAGATGTTTTCCGTAAGCGTCTAAAACCCCCGAAAGGTGCAAAAAACACCTGGCGGGGGTGGAGTTAAGTCAAGTTCAGTTGAGCGTGTTCAAAAATGATTTTTCCGTCAATCATCGTCATGAGAGGCTTCGCTAAATAGTCGAGTGGAAAGTGACTCCACAGGACGAGATCCGCGTCTTTTCCGGTCTCGATCGATCCGACACGATCGTCCACACCGAGCGAGCGGGCGGGATGAATCGTGATCGCGCGTAAGGCGATATCGACCGGTAGACCTTCTCGTGCGGCAAGACCAGCGCAGAGGTTCAAGTATTGGACAGGTGTGTACGGATGATCGGTCGTGATGGAGATTTCGAGACCGTGTTCATGGAGAACCCGGTACGTTTCCCATGTTTTATTCTTCAGTTCGATTTTAGACTTCCGCGTGAATGTCGGTCCAACTGTCACTTTTTCGATCGGCAATTGCTCCATTTCTTTTGCGACGAGATGACCTTCCGTACAATGTTCGATACGTAAATCAAGATCAAACTCTTCCGCGAAGCGAATAGCGGAAAGGATATCATCTGCTCGGTGCGCATGTACACGAAGCGGCATCTTATGATCAAGGACCCGTTTGATCATCTGATGAGCGAACGTTTCGGAAACTCGTTGTGTCCGAACTTCAAGAAAGGCTTCGCGCAACATCCCCATGATGCCCATCCGTGTGAGTTCACCGGCACGGCCAGCACTATGGACACGCTTCGGGTTTTCACCGAGTGCCACCTTCAGACCCGCATACTTTCGAAGAATCATATCATCGATGAACCGTCCGTGCGTCTTGATGACACTCGTGACGCCACCGATGATGTTCATGCTACCAGGCATGACTTGAACGGTCGTGATCCCGTGTTCGACGGCTTCCTTAAAGCCTTCATCCAGCGGATAAACGCCATCAATGGCACGTAGATGAGGAGTCATCGCGAAAATCGTCTCATTCGCATCATTTCCGACGGTTCCGGTACCTTCGTCATATAATCCGAGATGTGTATGGGCATCGATGAAACCGGGCAATAAAAAGTGACCTTCTGCTTCAATGACTTGATCGTTTTCTAAATGATCCAGTAATTCACCGATTTCAATGATTTTCCCATCACGAATGCGGATGTCCCCATAAAAACTGTCCGAAGTAATCGGATAGATATGTGCATTTCGAATTAAGATATCCAAGTATCGTCCACCCCTGTACTAGTTTGAATGCTCGATTGCTCGCAATGCATCCTTTAGTTCAGCATACCGAAACTTGTATCCGTTTTCGAGCGCTTTTTTCGGAACGACACGAGCTCCTTCTAGTACAATCGTACTCTTTTCACCGAGTGCGAGTTCTAACGCGAAGCGTGGCGCCGGGAGCCAGTGTGGGCGATGTAAGACTTTTCCGATCGTCTGTCCGAAACGCCGCATCGTCTCCGGATGCGGAGCAGTGATGTTCATTGGTCCTTCGACTGTCGGGGTCTCAAGTGCGAATATGAATAAATCGACTAAATCGTCGATGTGGACCCAGGAGACCCACTGTTTTCCGTCGCCCATCGTTCCACCGCCAAACAAGACATAGGGCAGGCGCATTAACGGATAAGCGCCACCGGCTTTCGTTAGGACGACACCGATTCGTGGATGGACAAGTCGAATGCCAGCGTCAGCAATCGGGCGGGCAAGGTCTTCCCAGGCGACACAGACATGACTTAGGAAGTCAGCGGTCGGTGGAAGGGGTTGATCTTCGGAAAATGTTTGATGCCGATCTTGTCCGTAAATGCCAACCGCAGATGCAGACAATACGACATTCGGCTTTTGATCGAGTGCTTCAACGATTCGAACGAGCTCCTTCGTCGTGCTGACGCGACTGTCGAGAATGACACGTTTTCGTTCATCCGTCCAACGTCCGTCGTTGATCGAAGCGCCAGCCAGATGAATGAATGCATCGACGCCCTCTAAGTGCTGTTCCGGTTTTGCGTCTTCTGTCATCCACTTGATATATGTGACCTGCGCGTCATTCGCTTTCGGATGACGCGTTAAGATAAAGATGTGATGTCCTTGATCTAGTAAACGCTTCGTCAAGGCTTGACCAATCATACCAGTTCCGCCGGTAATCGCAATGTTCATGTAATCCATCCCCCCTGAAATAAGCAAAAGTGGCTTCTTTCCATTTGTTCCCGTTCCATGGTTTCACTCAAACATAGACCTGCCTGTTCATGATATCGTAGAACTACCGAATCAGGTTAGGGGAGGGAACGACATGAAGATCAAACGGATCTCGACACAGAAGAAGAACAGCGAACGATTCAACATCTATGTCGAGCGTGAGGGCAAAGAGGAATACGCCTTTGCCGTAGATGTGGATATTTTAATCAAATACAATCTGCAACGCGATAAGGAGCTCGATGACGACTTCGTCAAGGAAGTACTGACGGCTGAGGAACAGCAGAAGGCATATCGTCTCTCATTGAATCATTTATCATACCGGATGCGGGCAACAAGTGAGGTCGTCACGTATTTGACGGAAAAAGAGACACCGGAGCATGCGATTAAACATGCGATCGATCGATTGACGGAGCAACGCTATCTGGATGATCAACAGTTCGCGCTTGCTTATACGGCGACGAAAAAAGCAACGACACCACAAGGACCAGGAAAGATTCGCCGTGATCTAGAAGTATTGAAGATCCCAAAGACAGCAATTGATGAAGCAATCGCGACGTTTACGGATGAAGAGGAATATGAAAAAGTCCTGAAGTTTTTGCGGCAAAAGCAAAAAGAGCTTCAACAGCGTTCTGTACGCGAATTGACGCAAAAGCTACAGATGACACTCATGCAGCGCGGGTTCTCGTCCGATTTGATTAAAGCGGGCATTGAAGAGGTATTTTTAGCTGAAGAAGGTGACGAAGAAGAACAGGCGGCACTTTATCAAGCACGCAAGTATTATCCGAAGTACCGGCAACTCGAACCGTTTGAACGCGAACAGAAGGTGAAGCAAGCGCTCGTCCGAAAGGGATTTCCGTACGGTCTGGCAGCTCAAGTCCTCGAACAAATCAAAGAAGAAGAGGCGGAATAATAAAAGCAAGATGAAAAATTGACAATTATCCGACAATTGTGCTATTCTACGCACAGACTAAGAAAAGGAGGAACCGTCCTATGAAAAAGCCAATTGGTTTCACACACATCCAACAGCTGAATATGACGGAGACTCTTGAGCACGTATAAGTAATTCATTTCATGTGCGAGCAAGGGGATTCGTCTCCCGAGCGCGCAGACGAACAAGAATGCATCATGCCCATTTCAAGGCATACTGATTCTCGGACTGCATCCGGAAATCCGTATGCCTTTTTGCGTGCTCGGAAAAAACACTTCATTTCACAGTAAAGGGGGGACCCTCATGCGTTTATTTCGGCAATTGAGTTGGTTTCTAAAAGAACACAAATCATCTTACCTCGTAGCAGTCGTCTTACTGATTATCACGGGCTTCATCGATTTAACGCCGCCGTGGTTGATCGGAAAAGTGATCGACGGTTTACGCTCAGGTTCGATGGACCGAACGACACTCTTACAGTATGTCGGTGGATTAACGGTCATTTCCATCGTTTCCTTCATCTTGACGTATCTGTGGTTAGCGAAATTATTCGGAACGGCATTTTTATTAGAACGGACACTTCGGAGTCGCTTCTTTACGCACTTATTGAAACTGACGCCGACGTTCTACCAAAAGAATCGGACGGGAGACTTGATGGCGCTCGCGACGAACGACTTGAAGGCGGTCGAGCGGACAGCCGGATTTGGTGTCTTGACGCTCGTCGACTCGTTGAACATGACGGCAATCACCCTCGTCGTCATGGGGGTGGCGATCGATTGGAAGCTGACACTTGCTGCCTTGTTACCGATGCCACTTCTCGCCTACGCGATGAATAAGCTCGGAAGTCAAATTCACGGACGTTTCATCACTGCCCAGGATTCATTCGGAACGATGAATGACCAAGTTGTCGAGTCGATTTCCGGACTGCGTGTCATTCGCTCGTTCGTCCAAGAACCGGTCGATGTCAAACGCTTCGACGATGTCACGACGGATGTCTTTGAGAAAAACATGCACGTCGCAAAAATCGATGTCTTATTTGAACCGATCATCAAGCTGCTCGTCGGCTTCAGTTATTTGATCGGCTTATCGTTCGGGACATATCTCGTCTTTACGAACGACATCACGCTCGGACAATTGGTCGCCTTTAACATCTATCTCGGGATGCTGATTTGGCCGATGTACGCCTTTGGCGAATTGATCAACGTCATCCAGCGTGGAACAGCAAGTCTTGACCGCTTAGAAGCAACGATGCGAGTCAAACCGTTGATTGCTTCGACACCGCGGGAACACGTCGATCGCCCTGAACGGATCGAGATGAACGATTTGACGTTTACGTATCCAGAGACAGCCCATCCGGTCTTACGAGATTTGAATATGACGATCGAACAAGGAACAACGATCGGGATCGTCGGACCAACCGGATCCGGTAAAACGACGTTCTTGCGTCAATTCCTACGTGAGTATCCGATTGGACGGGACATGCTGACGGTCAATGGCATACCGTATGAAGATGTTGCGCTAGAGACGGTTCGCGGTTGGACGGGTTATGTGTCACAAGAACATTTACTATTCTCGAAATCCGTCCGGGACAATATCTTGTTCGGTGCAGGTGAAGCGACAGAAGAAGAATTGCAGGAAGCGATTCGTCTCGCATCCTTTGAAAAAGACATTGAAACGCTCGAACAAGGACTTGAGACGATGGTCGGTGAACGTGGCGTCACGTTGTCAGGCGGACAAAAGCAACGTCTATCGATCGCGCGGGCGATGTTAAAAAAACCAGAGTTGCTGTTGCTGGATGATTCACTATCAGCGGTAGACGCGAAAACGGAATCACATATCATTGATTCGATTCGATCGAATCGTCACCAATCCACGACATTAATTGTTGCCCATCGTTTGTCGGCAGTGGCACATGCGGACGAAATCATCGTCTTGCAAGATGGAATGATTTCTGAACGAGGAACACATGACAGCCTGATGGCACAAAATGGCTGGTACGCTCAACAATTCGAGCGACAAAGTGAAGAGATGTAAGGAGGTGCCTCTGCATGAATGAATTAGAATTATACCAACTCGATCCGGCACGTCGGAAGACGACGATCCGTTCGTTGATCCGCTATGCGATGCATGAGAAACAAGCGATCTTTTTAGGATTATTTTTACTCGTACTGGCAGTCGGAGCGGAATTGACAGGTCCGTATATTGCGAAAGTCATCATCGATGAACATATCGTGGCAATTGAAAAGGACTGGGTCGAGGTTAAATCAGACGGTGCGGTCATCTATGACGGCCGTCAGTTCGCCAAAGCACAAGACGTCTCGAAAAGTCAGATTGTTCAATCCGTCTCGATCGTCCAAACGACCAACGGCTACTTTTTCGTACCGAAACAAGTCGTCAGTGGGGGAGAGCGGAAAATCAATGGAAATACGATGACGATCACGCGTGGAGACGACGTCTACACGTATGATAATATTCAAAAACTGACACAAGGACAGGTCTATGATTTTTATTCAAAAGACTTAAAAGCAATCGGCTGGTTGTCCTTGATCTACGTCCTTTTGCTGCTGGCAGCGGCTGGTTTGAACTGGATTCAACAAATCTTGCTCCAGCGATCTGCCCATAAAATCATTAAACGGATGCGGCTTGATGTCTTTACGCATCTGCAACAGTTACCGGTCCGTTATTTCGATCAGACACCGATCGGTAAAATTGTCAGTCGGGTCACGAACGATACGGAAACGATTCGCGATCTTTATCTCGGTGTGCTCGCCCGAGTCTTCTCAGGGATCATCACGATGGCGGGGATTCTCGTCGCGATGTTCTTCCTCGATTATCGCTTAGGACTCGTCTCGCTGATCATCATTCCGATCGTTTATTTTTGGATTCAGCTGTTCCAGAAACTTGCGACGAAGAACAACTTCAAGGTCCGCTCGCTCGTTGCCGACATGAATGGTCAACTGAATGAGAACATCCAGACGATGCCGATCATTCAGGCTTATGCACGCGAGAAGGAAGTCCTTGCCGAATTCGAACAAAAAAACGAAGAAAACTATCAGACGCGGGCAAAGTTGTTACGACTCGATGCCCTGATGTCTCATAACCTATCCTACTTTTTGAAAAACTTGACGCTCGCCTTGTTGATTTGGGTCGTCGGCGGAAAAAGTCTGACGAACGGATCGTTTTTATCGCTCGGGATTTTATATGCGTATATCGATTACGTGTCCCGTTTATTCGAACCCGTCACCCAAATCATGAATCAGCTGTCACCGCTACAACAAGCACTCGTTTCAGCGGACCGGATGTTCCAATTGCTTGACGAAAAGGGAGAGCCGGTCGAACAAGGTCGCGTTGCTCGGTTTAAAGGAGCGGTGACCTTCAAAGACGTTGAATTCAGTTATGAAGCGGGGAATCCCGTATTACGTGAGATTCAAATCGATGCTCGTCCTGGCGCGACGATTGCTCTCGTCGGTCACACGGGTAGCGGGAAAAGTTCAATCATGAATTTATTAATGCGTTTCTATGATCCGTCAAAAGGACAGTTGTTGATTGACGGACAGGACGTGACGACTTTACCGAAACAAGCGGTTCGTGAGCATATGGGCATCGTCTTACAGGATCCGTTCCTCTTCACAGGAACGATTCGCTCGAACATCACACTCGGCAATCCTGATATTTCAGAAGAACGGGTACGACAAGCAATCAAAGCCGTCGGCGCGGATCGGTTCATTGATCGTTTACCGAACGGGCTCGATGAACCAGTCATCGAAAAAGGTGCCACATTATCAGCGGGTGAACGACAGTTGATCAGTTTTGCCCGTGCGTTAGCGTTCGATCCTGCGATCCTAGTTCTTGACGAAGCGACAGCGAGCGTTGATTCGGAAACGGAAGCGGTCATTCAAGATGCTTTACTGACGTTGACGAAAGGACGAACGACGTTCATCATCGCCCACCGCTTGTCGACGATCAAAGATGCGGATGAGATTCTTGTTCTCGATCGTGGTCAAATCGTCGAGCGAGGGTCCCATGATGTGCTCCTTGCAACGTCCGGTATTTATGCGAAAATGTATGCGTTACAAAGTAAGCGGAATCTTGAATTGAAATCAAGCTAATCCATCCAGTTTCTCCTCCTTTTCGTTTATACTGAAAAACGAAGAGGGGGAGTTTTTGTAATGGAGACACGGATGAGTCAATTATCGAAATACGAGCTTGAGATGTTGATCACGAAATTAAGTGAACAAAAACGAAAAGCGGAGCAACACGGGAACGTCAGTGAAGTGGAGGTCGTGACGCGGAAAATCGCTATTGCGAAAAGTTATTTGATTGATCCGGCACGATTCGAACGGGGGGCCTTTTACCGAATCGAAGGAGAAGAGGCACGATTTGAGTTACACTTCGTCAATGGCGTCATGGGCTGGGGACATTTTGAAGGAACCGCTCAGGAAGTCGCGATTCCGCTCGCGTTATTCACAGGAGAGGGAGAACAGACATGACGAATCGAGAACAAGCCCTTCAGCAACTGGCTGAAGAATTATTGCAAGTAAATGAAGTATTAATCCCGGAAGAAGCACTGACGTGGGTCGAAGTGCTTTGGGAAGATTTCGAAGCGACACTCGCACGCGCAGGTGAGAAATATCAAGGTGAAGCCGTCGCGGTTCATTTCGTCGAGCAGCAGATCAAACAGCACGGGGCAATGTTGCACCGGTTTAATACGACGAACGAAAAATTCAAGCATTTGATGACAGGTCGAAACGTCGAATGAAAAAAGCTCCGCACATCGGGATTTCCGTTGCGCGGAGCTTTGTCTTTATAATGCAGGGATGAACAGTTTTTTCTGCAAGGTCCGTTCGCTGAAGACCCAGCCGGTATAGGAGCTGACGATTTCTTGTGTGGCGGCGTCGATTCTGACGACGGCAACGAATGGATAGACTTCCTTCGTGAAGTAACGCAAGTTGGTGAAGCGGTATTCGACAATGCCATCCTTTCGTGAGACCGTATACGTATGAATCTTCGAGAACTCAAGAAACGCTTGCAAGTCAGCATTTTGTTTGACGATTTCGTACAAGGCGTCACCGTGTGGTTCGTCCTTGATGCGGGAGTTTCCACATTCGACGACGGTTCCACTGTTGATCTTAACGACGGAATACTCATCGCGTAATCGTGCCGCGACATGCCACTCATCCCATTTCATGCCAGGTGAGATGAACAGTTTATGGGCGCCGCGATAATAGCGTGCAGCGGTCGCGAGTGCATCGTTTCGCAACTTGAACTGCACAGCGTAATAGATGATGACGATAGCGATCAAAATCGGGAAGATGACGATCGTCGCTCTCGTTAGTAGCCAAATCCCGAACGCGGCATAATACATCGTGAACAGATATGGATCAAACGTATTGATGACACCCCAACCGATCCAGGATTGTTTGAACGGGTGTAAGGCTTGTGTACCGTAAGCATTAAACAGATCGACAAAGACATGAAGAGCGACAGCGATCTGCGCCATCAGCCATAATGAAGTCGGAGGTATACCGAACAACGTGCCGATGACGATTGAAAGTAATAACGGCCAGGCGAGCAAGGCAATCAACCCGTGCGATTTTCCGCGGTGTTGACGCAAGTAGGCGCTGTTTCCTTTAAATTTAAAAACAGTATCGAAGTCCGGTGCGTGTGAGCCGACGAGCGCCGTCGTCGTCACGGCAGCAAACATCGTCGTGCTCGCTGCGACGTCAGGGTGTAGCGTCGAGATGGCGGCGAGACGAAGTCCCATGCCGATATGCGTACCAGTATCCAATGCGAATTCGCTCCTTCTATAAAATCGTGATGGTGAATCCATCGAGGTTCTGCCGAGTAATTTTTAATAAATATATCGTATCCAAGAGAAAAGAGGTAACCTTTTGACTGTCGTTCAAGAATATTTCACAAACTTTAATAAAACACAATTTACCACAGAACTGATTGCCTGGTTCCTTCGTGAACAGCGGGATCTCCCGTGGCGAAGAACCAAAAACCCGTATCATATCTGGATTAGTGAGATCATGCTCCAACAAACACGTGTCGATACGGTCATTCCATATTATGAACGCTTCACGAAACGTTTTCCGACTCCACATGATTTAGCAGAAGCGGATCAGAGTGAAGTCCTGAAACACTGGGAAGGCTTAGGGTACTATTCCCGTGTCAAGAATCTTCAAATCGCGGTTCAGGAAGTTGTTGAAAAATATGACGGAATCGTTCCGGATGAGAAGGAATTATTCAGTCAGCTGAAGGGTGTCGGTCCGTACACGACGGGAGCGGTACTGTCGATTGCTTATGGACAGGCAGAACCAGCAGTAGACGGAAACGTGATGCGGGTTCTCTCGCGTGTACTTGGAATCTATGAAGATATTGCTGCACCGAAGACGAGAAAGTTGTTTGAAGCTGCGGTTTATCAGTTGATTGATCCGGCTGATCCGTCAAGCTTCAATCAAGGCTTGATGGAACTTGGTGCGATGGTCTGTACGCCGAAGTCTCCGATGTGTGGACTCTGTCCTGTTCAAGACGTTTGTTTTGCATATGATCGAAATGCACAGGAAGAACTACCTGTGAAGACGAAGAAAGGGAAGACGCAAATTATTCCTTATGATGCTCTTGTTTATGAAGCAGACGGAAAAATCGCAATTGAACAACGGGCGGAGACCGGTTTGCTTGCTGGTATGTGGCAATACCCACTTCGAGAAGCAGAAGAAGATCGTAATGGAACGCTTGTCGGGCACGTCCGACATATCTTTTCACACCGGATCTGGGAAATTGCCGTTTATCGCGTGACGGAACAGCCGGACCAGACGGTACTGGTTGATCAGGAAACGTATGCGAAGCATCCGGTATCTGTCGCGCAAATGAAGATTGATCGACTATTAAAGGGGGAGATCTAATGCATACTTTTCGTTTTGAGACACGTGTCGATACATCAAAGGAGCAAGCGTGGGATTTTTTAAGTGACGCCAAGGCCTTAAGTCGATTGACGGTATTTCCGCAAGTGAAGACGTCAGGCGATACGCGGACACGAGCGGGAAATACGATTCGTCTGCGCGTTGGTGTTCCTCCACTATTTGTCTCGTGGACGTCTTGGATTCCTTTCGTAGAAGAATATGTCTTCGTTGATGTCGGTACAAAAGTTCCGTATCCATTCCGGGCATGGTGCCATGTGCATCGGGTCGAAGAACGTGAATCTGGCGTCTATTTCGTGGATGAAGTGACGTATGCATCCTTCTTGCCAGCTTTCATCATTGAAGCATTCATCTTGAAACCGATGTTCAAACAACGAAAAAATGCGATTTTGAATCACTTTCAAGCCTGAATTCCGTCATTTTTCTGAAAAAATACCCTTTCGTTTTTCATGCGTTCTGAAAATGGGTATAATAAGCACGAGAGTATAACAGAATGGAAGAAAAACGCTTTAGAAAGGAGTAGCACATGAGTCGATTCCCAAAAGAAAGTAGCAAGATTGAGATTCAAAGTTTCAAACATAACGGGAGCTTACACAGAGTTTGGGAAGAAACGCTCGTGCTGAAATCGACGGAAGAAGAATTGATTGGGTTCAATGACCGCATTATGGTCAGTGAATCGGATGGTCGTCAGTGGCGAACACGAGAGCCTGCAATCTGTTACTTTTCAACAGAACTCTGGTTCAATGTCATTTGTATGATTCGGGAGGACGGCATTTATTATTACTGCAATCTTGGATCACCTTCTACGTTCGATGAGAAAGATCGAGCAGTCAAGTACATTGATTACGATTTAGATATCAAAGTATATCCGGACATGTCCTACATGATCCTCGATGAGGACGAGTATGAGAAGCATCGCCGCGAAATGAACTATCCGAAGGCGATCGATCGTATTTTGAAAGACAATGTCCAAATCCTGATTCAATGGATCCGCAGTCGGAAGGGTCCATTTAACCCGGCTTTCGTGGATATGTGGTATCGTGAATATGAAACAAGATATCGGAGATGATGGTTCGCCATCGTCTTTTTTTAATTGAAGGAAGTGAAACACGTGGCAACACAAGCAAAACGTAAGAAACAAGGCTCGATCCGCCGCTATATGGCATTCGTCAAGCCGTATCAAAAACAGATTCTCCTGACGGTTTTCGTCGGGATCATCAAGTTCTCGATCCCACTCGGACTTCCGTTGTTGTATAAGTACATCATCGATAATATCCTAACCGGAAACACGATGCCGATGGCGGAAAAAAGTAAACAACTGGCATACTTAATCGGAGCGGGTGTCTTCATCTTCTTGATCGTCAAACCGCCGCTCGAATATGTTCGTCAGTACCTCGCGCAATGGTCCGCGTCGAAGATTTTATTTGACGTACGGAATCGATTGTTTGATCATGTTCAGAAATTATCACTTCGATTTTATTCGAATACGAAAACCGGAGAAGTCATTTCGCGGATCATCAATGATGTCGAGCAGACGAAAGATTTCGTCGTCACGGGATTAATGAATTTATGGCTTGATATGATCACGATTTTCATTGCGATCGCGATCATGTGGACGATTGATCCGAAGTTGATGCTCGTCGCCATCATTCCATTACCATTCTATGCTCTTGCCGTTAAGTTCTTTTATGGTCGCTTACGTGGATTGACACGGGAACGCTCGGCAGCCCTTGCGGAACTACAAGGTCATTTGACAGAACGGGTCAACGGGATGGCGGTCATTCGTAGTTTTGCACTCGAACCACACGAGAACAAAGCGTTTAAACATCAAAATGATGGATTCTTAAAAGCCGCGCTTCGTCAAACGAACTGGAATGCACGGACGTATGTCGTCGTCTCGACGATTACGGACTTCGCACCGATCCTGATCTTCGGAACGGCAGCCTTCTTCGTCTTGAACGGACAAGTGTCGCTAGGAACGATGGTCGCATTCATTGGGTATATCGACCGTCTGTATGCGCCGCTCGGTCGTCTCGTCAACTCCTCAACGACGTTGACACAGTCGATTGCTTCGATGGACCGGATGTTCGAGTTTTTAGATGAGCCGTATGATATCACAGAAAAACCAAATGCACGCGATCCAAAAGACGTCCGCGGAAACGTTCAGTTTGAAAATATCAGTTTCGCTTATGAAGAAGGCGGCGAGCTAGCGATTGATCGTTTAACGCTTGACGTTCAGGCAGGCGAACGGATTGCTTTCGTCGGGATGTCAGGTGGTGGGAAATCAACGCTCGTCAGTTTGATTCCGCGCTTCTATGATGTGTCTGCCGGTCGGATCACACTGGACGGCGTTGACATTCGTGACTTGAAGTTGCGTGGTCTTCGCGATCAGATCGGGATGGTCATGCAGGAATCGATTCTCTTCAGTGAATCGGTCCAGATGAACATCAAGATGGGGAATCCGGAGGCGACGGACGAGGAAGTCATCGCAGCAGCAAAAGCAGCAAATGCCCATGAATTCATCGAACGGTTACCAAACGGTTATCATACGCCGGTCGGAGAACGCGGCGTCAAGTTATCAGGTGGTCAAAAACAACGTCTTGCGATTGCACGGGTCTTCTTGAAGAATCCACCGATTCTAATTTTGGATGAGGCGACGAGTGCGCTTGATTTAGAGAGCGAAGCGATGATTCAAGACTCGTTAGCACGTCTCGCGAAAGGGCGGACGACGTTTACTGTCGCGCATCGTTTATCAACGATCACCGATGCCGATAAGATCGTCGTCATCGAAAATGGTCAAATTACGGAAATCGGCACACACGAAGTCCTCATGCAAAAACGAGGCGCTTATTTCGAACTGTATGCGATTCAAAATCTGGAACTCGTCGAATAACACAAAAGCAGCGATCCTCGTGAGGGTCGCTGCTTTTTTTAGGAGAAAGACTTAGAGTCGAGCAAAGGCACGATCGACTGCTGCGATCGTTTCTGTGATGTCGGATTCCGTGTGTTCTGTCGTCAAGAACCACGCTTCGTATTTCGAAGGAGCGAGGTTAATGCCTTCTTCAAGCATCAACTTGAAGAAGCGACCGAACATCTCACTGTCCGCACGTTCTGCACCATCATAGTCAATGACCGTTTCATCCGTGAAGTAAACCGTCATGGCGCCTTTGAGACGGTTGATCGTAATCGTCACGTCATGACGTTTTGCTGCATCAAGGACACCTTGTTCGAGTAAGGCACCAAGATGATCGAGTTGTTCATAAACGCCAGGCTGCTCGAGTAATTCAAGGCAAGCGATACCGGCAGCCATCGATGCTGGGTTACCTGCCATCGTCCCCGCTTGGTAAGCAGGACCGAGTGGCGCGACATGTTCCATGATTTCCTTACGACCGCCATACGCACCGATCGGTAGTCCACCGCCGATGATTTTTCCGAGTGCCGTCATATCAGGACGGATATCGAGTAGTTCTTGTGCACTGCCGTACGTGAAGCGGAAGGCTGTGATGACTTCATCGTAGATGACGAGTGCGCCGTGAGCATGCGTGATTTCGTTGACCGCAGCAAGGAAACCAGGTTGCGGTTCGACGATGCCGAAGTTTCCGACGATTGGTTCGACGAGTACACAAGCGATTTGGTCGCCCCATTGTTCCATGATTTGACGATACGATTCGATATCATTGAACGGTGTCGTAATGACTTCTTTTGCCGTCGCTTTCGTGACACCGGCTGAATCTGGGGAACCAAGTGTTGCTGGTCCGCTTCCTGCTGCGATCAGCATCAGATCCGAGTGACCGTGGTAACAACCACTGAACTTCACGACAAGCTCACGACCTGTATACGCACGAGCGACGCGAATCGTCGTCATGACGGCTTCGGTTCCAGAGTTCGTGAAACGAACCTTTTCAAGCGATGGGATTGCTTTTTGTAGTTTATGTGCAAAGTCGATTTCTAGACGATGTGGTGTGCCGTAAAGAAGACCGTTTTGGGCAGCATGGGTGATCGCTTCCGTAATGTGAGGATGACCGTGTCCCGTGATGATCGGACCATAGGCTGCTAAGTAATCGATATAGCGATTGCCATCGACATCGTAAAAGTAAGCACCTTCTCCGCGTTCCATATAGACAGGTGCACCGCCGCCGACGGCTTTGAATGAACGGGATGGGCTGTTGACGCCACCAACGATACACTCTTGTGCGATTTCATATAACGCCTCTGAAGTAGGACGTGTAGTATGGGTAGACATGAGGATTCCTCCAATCGATAATTCGTGAAAAATATCACGATATGATTGTATCATGGACGTCAAATCCGGTGCAGAGCCGTTGACGGAATGCCTATTTGTAGGTAGACTAATTATAAAGATTACAATCTGATAATCAATGAAAGATAGAAATGAGGGGATGGACGTGGCTAACGAAATGCTGGATGACGCCGTGAAGTCACTTCGGGAATCAGGCGTTCGAATGACACCACAACGTCACGCGATTTTGGAATATTTAACGACGGGACACACGCATCCGACAGCGGATGAGATTTATCGTGCACTCGAGCATCGATTTCCAAACATGAGTGTGGCTACTGTATATAATAACTTACGCGTGTTTCGAGAAAAGGGAATCGTTGAGGAAATGAATTACGGAGACGCTTCAAGTCGCTTCGACTTCGTTACGACACGCCATTACCACATGATCTGTGAGAACTGTGGAAAGATCGTTGATTTCAACTATCCTGTGCTCGATGATGTCGAAACGGTTGCGGCGCACTTAACGGGCTTTAAAGTCGATCGTCACCGATTAGAAGTGTACGGAACTTGTCCGGACTGTCAATCGAATGTCCAATAAAAAAACGAGCTGCCTTAGCGGGGAGCTCGTTTATTGTGTTTATTATATTTTTCATCGAATTCTTTTCCTTCAAGAGACGGATCCATCGTCAGTGGTTCATCGCAATGCATACATAAGTCGACGCGACCAAGGACTTTTGTTTCTTTTCCACAGTTTGGACAAGTGACGACAGCTGCTTTTGTTGATGTTAGACCAATCAAGAAATAGAGTGCAGTACTAGCGAGGACCATGACGAAGCCGAGAAGCATGAGTAAGACCATGATGATTTCAAATTGTTTGAGTAATAGGCCGCCATACATGACGAGCATCCCACCGAATACAAGAAACATAGCAAGGTTTCGTGCGCGGTTTATTTTATTTTTACGTTGTTTTTTCAAGTGAATTCCCCCTGTTGTCAGTCTAGCATAAGATGTGCGACTGCCTGAAGAAGGAAAGCTTGTTTTTTTGTCGAAAATGGTAACGACGAGTTCGTATAGAAGGGTGAGAAGTAAATGGAACAAGCAACACGGACGATTTATTCGGAATACGCGGCTTATCGTGAAACGCAAGGAATCATTGCTGTTGAGAAACGACAGCCACGGGATTCCCTAACGGATCAATTTGATACGCTTCTTGTTGTCATCACAAGAGATCCGGAAGTCGAATGGACGATCAAACATTACCGGTTGAACACACTGAAGGTATCCTTACATCTTGTACACGAGGATGTGTTATCACGCTGGATTTTGTTAAATGCGAATCGACGAGCGATCCACTGGATTGCAGAGGGAACAATCGTGTTCGAACGAAATGATTACTTAGTTGATTTAAAACGGCAACTACTCAACTTTCCTGATGAGGAACGTCATTTACAGATGACGATTTCATTTGCTAAATTATTACGTCGTTTCCAAGATGGAAGAAACTTGTTCAGTCGCGGACATCATTATGATGCCTATACACATGTTCATCATGCATTGCACCATCTCGCGCGACTATCCGTCCTCGAGAAAGGGAAACATCCCGAGACAGTCGTCTGGGAGCAAGCGCGACTTGATGATCCGGATGTTTATAAACTATATGAACAATTATTGATGAGTGAAGAGACGCTAGATCAACGTATTCATCTTGCATTGATTGGACTTGAACATCTTTTACAGTCCAAGGTGTTATCGGGAGGGCGTTATCTATTCGAAATCATGCGTGAACGGACGGTACCTTGGACGATGTATGAATTGATGGAAGAAGAACGACTGCAAGAAGTTAAAGTGGATTTAAGTAGTTTGATCGACTTCTTCATGCGAAAAGGTTTGATTCGTATTTCGTATCAAACGACTAAAGGTGCAGGGGTCGAACTTGTGACGTATGAGCCGGTCGTATGACGATCGGCTTTATTTTTTTCTCATGATCGTTTTGGCTATATATAGAAGGAAAAAGATTGCGAAAGTTTTTTTAGAAAAACTATTGACGGTGTTATACCGAGATAGTATATTAATACATGTCGACAGGGCAACACACACTGGACGGTGACAAGAAAGAAAAAAGATTTCAAAAAGGGATTGACGCTTAAGTTATTCCATGATATCTTATTAAAGTCGCTGAAAACGACACGACGAACTTTGAAAACTGAACGATGAGGCAAAAATCGTATTCTACGGAATACAAAAACGAATGAAGCGCAAGCTTCGTCAATCGTGACTTCGGTCACAAAAACGAGCAAGTCAAACACTTTATGGAGAGTTTGATCCTGGCTCAGGACGAACGCTGGCGGCGTGCCTAATACATGCAAGTCGAGCGCAGGAAACTGACGGAACTCTTCGGAGGGAAGGCAGCGGAATGAGCGGCGGACGGGTGAGTAACACGTAAGGAACCTGCCTCAAGGATTGGGATAACTCCGAGAAATCGGAGCTAATACCGGATAGTTCAACGGACCGCATGGTCCGCTGATGAAAGGCGCTTCGGCGTCACCTTGAGATGGCCTTGCGGTGCATTAGCTAGTTGGTGGGGTAACGGCTCACCAAGGCGACGATGCATAGCCGACCTGAGAGGGTGATCGGCCACACTGGGACTGAGACACGGCCCAGACTCCTACGGGAGGCAGCAGTAGGGAATCTTCCACAATGGACGAAAGTCTGATGGAGCAACGCCGCGTGAGTGATGAAGGTTTTCGGATCGTAAAACTCTGTTGTAAGGGAAGAACACGTACGAGAGGTAATGCTCGTACCTTGACGGTACCTTACGAGAAAGCCACGGCTAACTACGTGCCAGCAGCCGCGGTAATACGTAGGTGGCAAGCGTTGTCCGGAATTATTGGGCGTAAAGCGCGCGCAGGCGGCCTTTTAAGTCTGATGTGAAAGCCCCCGGCTCAACCGGGGAGGGCCATTGGAAACTGGAAGGCTTGAGTACAGAAGAGAAGAGTGGAATTCCACGTGTAGCGGTGAAATGCGTAGAGATGTGGAGGAACACCAGTGGCGAAGGCGACTCTTTGGTCTGTAACTGACGCTGAGGCGCGAAAGCGTGGGGAGCAAACAGGATTAGATACCCTGGTAGTCCACGCCGTAAACGATGAGTGCTAGGTGTTGGGGGGTTTCCGCCCCTCAGTGCTGAAGCTAACGCATTAAGCACTCCGCCTGGGGAGTACGGCCGCAAGGCTGAAACTCAAAGGAATTGACGGGGACCCGCACAAGCGGTGGAGCATGTGGTTTAATTCGAAGCAACGCGAAGAACCTTACCAACTCTTGACATCCCATTGACCGCTTGAGAGATCAAGTTTTCCCTTCGGGGACAATGGTGACAGGTGGTGCATGGTTGTCGTCAGCTCGTGTCGTGAGATGTTGGGTTAAGTCCCGCAACGAGCGCAACCCCTATCCTTAGTTGCCAGCATTTAGTTGGGCACTCTAGGGAGACTGCCGGTGACAAACCGGAGGAAGGTGGGGATGACGTCAAATCATCATGCCCCTTATGAGTTGGGCTACACACGTGCTACAATGGACGGTACAAAGGGCAGCGAGACCGCGAGGTGGAGCCAATCCCATAAAGCCGTTCCCAGTTCGGATTGCAGGCTGCAACTCGCCTGCATGAAGTCGGAATCGCTAGTAATCGCAGGTCAGCATACTGCGGTGAATACGTTCCCGGGTCTTGTACACACCGCCCGTCACACCACGAGAGTTTGCAACACCCGAAGCCGGTGAGGTAACCGCAAGGAGCCAGCCGTCGAAGGTGGGGTAGATGATTGGGGTGAAGTCGTAACAAGGTAGCCGTATCGGAAGGTGCGGCTGGATCACCTCCTTTCTAAGGAAAACGTCCCTTACGGGACATGCCCATCGTTCAGTTTTGAGAGCTCGTCTCTCAGTCTCGATAGAGACACTCGCACCTTGAAAACTGAAGACATCAACAAGACATCAAACTTTTAATTAACCATGTCATTTAAGACGTGTGTTCTTAGAATACCAACGCTAGATCAAGGTATGAAGGGCGTACGGTGGATGCCTTGGCACTAGGAGCCGATGAAGGACGCGACGAACAGCGATATGCTTCGGGGAGCAGTAAGTATGCTTTGATCCGAAGATTTCCGAATGGGGGAACCCACCATCTGTAATGGGATGGGACATGTTACGTGAATACATAGCGTAGCGTGAGGCAGACCCGGGGAACTGAAACATCTAAGTACCCGGAGGAAGAGAAAGCAAATGCGATTCCCTGAGTAGCGGCGAGCGAAACGGGAACAGCCCAAACCGAAGAGCATGCTCTTCGGGGTTGTAGGACACTCTATGCGGAGTCAAAAAGGAAGACAGTAGGTGAAGGACCTGGAAAGGTCGGCCGAAGAAGGTGACAGCCCTGTAGCTGAAACTGTTTTCCCTCCAGAGTGGATCCTGAGTACGGCGGGACACGTGAAACCCCGTCGGAATCCGGGAGGACCATCTCCCAAGGCTAAATACTCCCTAGTGACCGATAGTGAACCAGTACCGTGAGGGAAAGGTGAAAAGCACCCCGGAAGGGGAGTGAAATAGATCCTGAAACCGTATGCCTACAAGTAGTCAGAGCCCGTTAACGGGTGATGGCGTGCCTTTTGTAGAATGAACCGGCGAGTTACGATAACGCGCGAGGTTAAGCCGATGAGGCGGAGCCGTAGCGAAAGCGAGTCTGAACAGGGCGTTCAGTGCGTTGTCGTAGACCCGAAACCAGGTGATCTACCCATGTCCAGGATGAAGGTCAGGTAACACTGACTGGAGGTCCGAACCCACGCACGTTGAAAAGTGCGGGGATGAGGTGTGGGTAGCGGTGAAATGCCAATCGAACCTGGAGATAGCTGGTTCTCCCCGAAATAGCTTTAGGGCTAGCCTCGAGGTTGAGAGTTCTGGAGGTAGAGCACTGATTGGACTAGGGGCCCCCACAGGGTTACCGAATTCAGTTAAACTCCGAATGCCAGCAACTTATACTCGGGAGTCAGACTGCGAGTGATAAGATCCGTAGTCAAGAGGGAAACAGCCCAGACCGCCAGCTAAGGTCCCAAAGTGTATGTTAAGTGGAAAAGGATGTGGCGCTGCCTAGACAGCTAGGATGTTGGCTTAGAAGCAGCCACCATTCAAAGAGTGCGTAATAGCTCACTAGTCGAGTGGCGCCGCGCCGAAAATGTAACGGGGCTAAACATACCACCGAAGCTGCGGATTCCGTAAGGAATGGTAGGGGAGCGTTCCAAACCGCTGTGAAGCTGTACCGGAAGGAGCAGTGGAGCGTTTGGAAGTGAGAATGCCGGTGTGAGTAGCGAAAAGAGGGGTGAGAATCCCCTCCGTCGAAAGCCCAAGGTTTCCTGAGGAAGGCTCGTCCGCTCAGGGTTAGTCTGGACCTAAGCCGAGGCCGAAAGGCGTAGGCGATGGATAACAGGTTGATATTCCTGTACCGCCGATCCACCGTTTGAACAATGGGGGGACGCAGGAGGATAGTGACGCATGCGGATGGAAGTGCATGTGCAAGTTTCAAGACCGTCTGATTGGCAAATCCGTCAGGCATCAAAGTCAAGGAACGATGCGGAGTCCCGTAGGGACGTAGGTCACGATTTCACACTGCCAAGAAAAGCCTCTAGTGAGGGGGAAGGCGCCAGTACCGTAAACCGACACAGGTAGGCGAGATGAGAATTCTAAGACGCGCGGGATAACTCTCGTTAAGGAACTCGGCAAAATGGTCCCGTAACTTCGGGAGAAGGGACGCTCTACATGAGTAGAGCCGCAGTGAATAGGCCCAAACGACTGTTTAGCAAAAACACAGGTCTCTGCTAAATCGCAAGATGACGTATAGGGGCTGACGCCTGCCCGGTGCTGGAAGGTTAAGGGGATGGGTTAGCGCAAGCGAAGCTTTGAACCGAAGCCCCAGTAAACGGCGGCCGTAACTATAACGGTCCTAAGGTAGCGAAATTCCTTGTCGGGTAAGTTCCGACCCGCACGAAAGGCGTAACGATTTGGGCACTGTCTCAACGAGAGACCCGGTGAAATCATAGTACCTGTGAAGATGCAGGTTACCCGCGACAGGACGGAAAGACCCCATGGAGCTTTACTACAGCCTGATATTGAGGCTTTGTGCATGATGTACAGGATAGGCGGGAGACGTCGAGCCCGGAGCGCCAGCTTCGGAGGAGTCACCCTTGGGATACCGCCCTTCATGCATAGAGTCTCTAACTCGCAGCCGTAATCCGGCTGGAGGACCGTGTCAGGCGGGTAGTTTGACTGGGGCGGTCGCCTCCTAAACAGTAACGGAGGCGCCCAAAGGTTCCCTCAGAATGGTTGGAAATCATTCGTAGAGCGCAAAGGCAGAAGGGAGCTTGACTGCGAGACCTACAAGTCGAGCAGGGACGAAAGTCGGGCTTAGTGATCCGGTGGTTCCGCATGGAAGGGCCATCGCTCAACGGATAAAAGCTACCCTGGGGATAACAGGCTGATCTCCCCCAAGAGTCCACATCGACGGGGAGGTTTGGCACCTCGATGTCGGCTCATCGCATCCTGGGGCTGGAGTAGGTCCCAAGGGTTGGGCTGTTCGCCCATTAAAGCGGTACGCGAGCTGGGTTCAGAACGTCGTGAGACAGTTCGGTCCCTATCCGTCGTGGGCGCAGGAAATTTGAGGAGAGCTGTCCTTAGTACGAGAGGACCGGGATGGACGCACCGCTGGTGTACCAGTTGTTCCGCCAGGAGCATCGCTGGGTAGCTACGTGCGGACGGGATAAATGCTGAAAGCATCTAAGCATGAAGCCCCCTCCAAGATGAGATTTCCCTTTGAGTAATCAAGAAAGACCCCTCAGAGACGATGAGGTAGATAGGTCACGGGTGGAAGCATGGCGACATGTGTAGCTGAGTGATACTAATCGGTCGAGGCCTTGTTCTAGCAGATGCATTGTTGATGACTTCAGTTTTGAGGGCACGAGCCTTTCAAAAAAACGAAAAAAAGTCTTGACGTTATGTGAACATAATGTTAAGATAATAAATGTCTGGTGGCGATAGCCAAGTGGTCACACCCGTTCCCATGCCGAACACGGAAGTTAAGCACTTGAACGCCGAAAGTAGTTGGGGGCTTCCCCCTGTGAGGATAGGACGCTGCCAGGCGATCGTTCCGCAATAGCTCAGCGGTAGAGCAACCGGCTGTTAACCGGTAGGTCGTAGGTTCAAATCCTACTTGCGGAGCCATTTATTACTTCTTCACCACGTACAATGGAGAGCTGTCCGAGTGGCCGAAGGAGCACGATTGGAAATCGTGTAGGCGTCAAAAGCGTCTCAAGGGTTCGAATCCCTTGCTCTCCGCCATCATCACTTTCAATTCATAATGGCCCGTTGGTCAAGCGGTTAAGACACCGCCCTTTCACGGCGGTAACACGGGTTCGAATCCCGTACGGGTCACCATTTATAGCGTCGCGGGGTGGAGCAGTCTGGTAGCTCGTTGGGCTCATAACCCAAAGGTCGTCGGTTCAAATCCGGCCCCCGCAATTACATACGGTCCTGTGGTGTAGCGGTTAACATGCCTGCCTGTCACGCAGGAGATCGCGGGTTCGAATCCCGTCAGGACCGCCATTGTTAAGGCTTTGTAGCTCAGTTGGTAGAGCAAAGGACTGAAAATCCTTGTGTCGGCGGTTCGATTCCGTCCAAAGCCACCATCTTTAAAAACAACATGATTTTCCCAATTGTGGGGGGGTAGCGAAGTGGCTAAACGCGGCGGACTGTAAATCCGCTCCCTCGGGTTCGGCGGTTCGAATCCGCCCCCCCCCACCACCATAGGGGCATAGTTTAGCGGTAGAACTACGGTCTCCAAAACCGTCAGCGCGGGTTCGATTCCTGCTGCCCCTGTTTACCATGGCGATTGTGGCGAAGTGGTTAACGCACCGGATTGTGATTCCGGCATTCGTGGGTTCAATTCCCATCAGTCGCCCTCTTATTATTGGGCTGTAGCCAAGTGGTAAGGCACTGGATTTTGATTCCAGCACGCGAAGGTTCGATCCCTTCCAGCCCAGCTTTTCAAGCGGAAGTAGTTCAGTGGTAGAATACGACCTTGCCAAGGTCGGGGTCGCGGGTTCGAATCCCGTCTTCCGCTCCAATGAGTGGCGCCATAGCCAAGTGGTAAGGCAGAGGACTGCAACTCCTTTATCGTCAGTTCGATTCTGACTGGCGCCTCCAACTATTTCTCAATTAAATAGTTTTGCAAGAGATTGTGCCGGTGTGGCGGAACTGGTAGACGCGCACGACTCAAAATCGTGTTCCTTTGGAGTGTCGGTTCGATTCCGACCACCGGTATCTTGCGGGTGTAGTTTAATGGTAAAACCTCAGCCTTCCAAGCTGATGACGAGGGTTCGATTCCCTTCACCCGCTTTATACTTTTTACACAATCTGATGTTTCACCTGATTATGCGGGTGTAGTTTAATGGTAAAACCTCAGCCTTCCAAGCTGATGACGAGGGTTCGATTCCCTTCACCCGCTTACCAAAAAAGAGCAATGTGTCGTTTTCGCTGACACCTTGCTCTTTTTGTTTAGGAAGGAATCTTAACAGGAAAGGAGTGAGTCGTGATGGATGGTGTACAATTGAAACTGGCTTTACAAGAGTACGCAACAGAAATCGGAATCGATGAGCTGAAGGTGACGACAGCCGATCCGTTTCTTGTCTTAAAACGTCGTCTGCAAGTGCAGCAGGAGAAAGGATTTGCTTCTGGTTTCGAAGAGCCGGATATCGATTTACGAACGACTCCTTCGTTACTCGTAGAAGATGCCGCTTCGATCATTGCGATTGCGGTCGCGTATCCAAGTACCCTCAAAAATGCACCTCGTGGTAAGGAAGGAGAGCGGCGCGGTATCTTTTGTCGATCGTCTTGGGGGCTCGATTATCATCAGGCGTTACGACAACGTTTAACGTTGCTTGAAGAAAAAATTCAAGAGCTGAGTCCGGGTGCGCGGACGCGCTCAATGGTCGATACGGGAGAACTCGTCGATCGTGCTGTGGCGGAACGAGCAGGTATCGGATTCAGTGGGAAAAACTGCTCGATCATCAGTGAGGAGCACGGATCCTATCTCTATCTTGGTGAACTAATTACAGATATCGTCCTACCGCCTGATCAGCCAGTCGAAGAATTGTGTGGAACATGCAATAAGTGTATCGACGCTTGTCCGACGGATGCGCTTGTTGAACCTGGCGTCATCGATGCTAAACGGTGTATCTCGTTTTTGACACAGACGAAAACGTTGCTTCCAGAACCATTTCGAATGGCGCTTGGGAACCGTCTATACGGTTGTGATACGTGTCAGCAAGTCTGTCCATATAACCGGAAGAGGAATGCGACACATCACGCTGAACTACAGCCGGATCCAGAACAAGTCAAACCGCTCTTAGTCCCACTCTTATCCATGAGTAACCGTGAGTTCAAGAGTCGGTTCGGAACATTATCCGGCGCATGGCGTGGAAAGAAACCGATTCAGCGTAATGCGATTTGTGCGCTCGTTCATTATCGAGACAAGAGCGCGATTGAGGCGTTACGGTTAATGACGGAAAACGATGCCCGCGAAGACATGCGGGCGCTTGCACTCTGGGCAGTTGGTCGAATTGGTGGAGTCGATGAGAAGTCGTACATCGAATCACGTCTTTTAGCCGATATTGCAGTGGATGTGCAAACCGAAGGACAACGGTTACTTGAGGAGTGGGGGGAATCAGATGCCATTTCAACAGCTCACTTATGAGTTTGGTACATTGCTCGTCGCATGGGAAAAAGAGCAAATCGTGTATCTCGATTTTGGATTGAATGAAGAGCGTGCTCGGACCTATTTAAAAGAAGAAACCGACGAAGGTGAGTTACCGAAAGCTTGGCGCATGGCATTTGATCGTTACGCACAAGGAGACATACAAGCGCTTGACGCGCTTCCTTGTCAGTTACGTGTCACACCATTTGCAGAGCAAGTATTGCATGCTTTACGAACCGTTCCGTTTGGTCAGACGATCAGTTACGGTGAACTGGCTCGAATGATTGGCAAACCAAAGGCAGCACGAGCCGTCGGCGGTGCCTTGAATCGGAATCCGATCGCATTGATTTATCCATGTCACCGCGTCATAGGGGCGACGGGTAAACTGACGGGTTTTGCAAGTGGGATTGCCCATAAAGAAGCGCTTTTAGCGCATGAGATAGGAGAGAATTGAATCATGGCTATTCATGTCGTTATGTATCAACCGGAGATTCCTCAAAATACAGGAAATATTTCACGTACCTGTGCAGCGACGCATTCCGTCCTTCACTTGATTCGACCGCTCGGCTTCTCGACGGACGATAAGCAACTTAAACGTGCGGGTCTTGATTACTGGGAATTCGTCGATGTTCGTTATCATGATTCGTTAGAAGAACTGTGGGAGAAACATCCGGAAGGTATTTTCTACTATATTACGAAATATGGGGAACAGTACCCGAGTCAGATTGACTTATCGGACATCGAACAGGACTATTTCTTCGTCTTTGGTCGGGAAACAAAAGGATTGCCGCTTGAAGTCATCGATGCGAACGCAGAACGGTGTATCCGTCTACCTCAATCGAACCTCGTTCGTTCACTGAACGTCTCAAACACGGCAGCGATCATCGTCTATGAAGCATTACGTCAACAAGGATACGCAGGTCTTCTGTAAAGCAAAAGCTCCATCCTGAATCAGGATGGAGCTTTTATGAATTATTCGTTACCTTCAGGTTTTTTGTTGTAGCCTGCAGTGAAGATTGCTGTCAAAAACGCAAGACTTACGCCGACCATTAAGATAAATGCCATTTTTGTTTCCCCCTTCAGTCTCTTGAACCGATATAATCTATTATAGTATACCTGTAAGTGAAATTGTGTGCTACATATGAATTTTCTATGAATGGAGACTCCACATGCGTACGAACGTTTACCTATTAAGTTATGCCCCGCTGATCAGCATTTTGTTATTTAGTACGTCCCTTGCGATTGCAACGACGGAACTCGCATTACATTGGCTCGATCAAGTCGGCGTGTACGATGAACTACTTCAACTCTTGACGGCACGCGATACGAAGCTCGTCGTTTGGCTTGGCTTTTTGATCGTCTACTTTATGATCTTTAGTTCGCTTAAACTATTATCGGATACGATCAATCAGCTCGGTTTTGCCTTTTTCATCAAGGAACAAGAGGGAACGACACTCGGTATGTTACGTCCGGGAAGTATTCTGCTACTTATCGGAGGTTGTGTCAGCTTCGCCTTCATGACGTCCTTCTTGCATGTCGGCATCGTGTTGCTTGTGTCCTTTTTCATCTATTTTATCTTTTACACGGTTCAAATCAGTAAAATGACGAGTGCAGCAGGAGCCGTCGGTTTGATCATCTTTTCTTTCTTAGCCTGGGGCGTTCTGCTTGCTGGTCTATCATGGGTCGGTCTAACTTTATTCAATTCCTTCGGGGAAGCGATTTTATTTCCGAGTTGACTTAAGGACGTAAAATCTTCGCCCATGTCTGGACCTGTAACGTTGCATTCGCCTCAACAGGGAAGGGACGCGGGCGATCTGCCCCTAGCCAAATCCCTCCGATATGTTGATTCTTAATACCGACGAACCACATGTCCTTGTTATCGTTCGTTGTTCCTGTTTTTCCTCCGATATAGCGCGCAGAGGAATCATATCCTTTGCGTCCCGTTCCATATGTCATGACATTTTTTAAACCAGCCCGTAATTCCCGATTCGTCTGACTGGACCAAATGCGTTGTTCCTTTTCTTGTGGTCGTTCGACCGTTCCATTCTTAAGCGTAATACTTTTAATCATCGATGCCGGTCGATAGAGCCCATCATTAACGAATACGGTATAAGCGTTCGTCAGTTCATATGGACTGATTCCGTACTGTAAACCACCTAGAGCACTCGTAAAGGCGTCATCCTCACGTGTCCATTGGCTGAACTGGAACGGACGGATGGACTTCAATCCTTCCCGGAAAGACACCGCGAATGCTCGAATGGCTGGTGTGTTATAGGAGTAAGCGATCGCATCAGCAATCGTTACTTGTCCAAGAATTCGATTTCCGCTATTTGACGGACAGTATCCATCGATACAGACGGGACTACCGTCTAACGTGCTCGACAAGCGAGCTTTCGTTTTTTCAAGGTAAGGACCATAGACAAGTAACGGTTTGATAGCTGAACCAGGTTGGCGGTACGACTGCACTGCTCGGTTGAACTGACCTGTCAAATTCGATTTGTAGCCGACAAGAGCCGTGACCCCGTGTGTTTGTCCGTCGATGCCAACATAAGCACCCTCAATCGGGTCGGGTAGATTGCGAAGAGCTTCTTTAGCTCGTCGTTGTTCTGCTGAGTCGAGGTATGTCGAGATGACCGCACCTTGTTGATGCAGATATTCTGCAGCATGCTTCTCACTCCAACCATTTTTTTGAGCCGTCATCCGAACGGCAGCTTGAACGGTCGCATCGATATAGTCCGGATAAGGAACACTCGGTTTGTAGGATCGAGGCGACACACGAGAAATAGCAAAATCTTTTGTCAGGACACGATCGCGTATTAACGCTTGAACGATTCGTTGCTGACGTTTTTTTGTGTTTTCAGGAAAGCGTAGCGGGTCATAAAGAGAAGGATTGTTCGGAATTGCTGTCAGAAAACTGATTTCAGACCAACTCAACTCGCGTGCTGGCTTATTGAAATAGGATTTCGCAGCAAGTTCGATGCCATAAATATTATTCGCAAAATAGGCTTGATTGACATACGCTGTCATCAGTTCTTTTTTCGAATATTTTTGCTCCAACGACACAGCAATTAACAGCTCTTTTATTTTTCTAGTATATGTTTTTTCGTTTGACAGATACGTCATTCTTGCCAGTTGTTGTGTGATCGTACTGCCACCTTGAGATTTAGAATCAGACTGATTTTTTGTAAACGCGCGTAAGATTCCTGTGATGTCATATCCGTCATGTTGATAGAAACGCTGATCTTCAATGGCAACAAACGCTTGCTCAACTTTTTGCGGCAATGTTCGAGGAGTTAGGTCATCCCGTCGTAATCCGTCATAGAGCTCGACTCGTTTGTTTTCATAGGTTACAGTGATTGGTTGGTAGGAGGTCAGTGGATGTCGCGTCGTCTGTTCATCGGCCCAGAAAAAAAGTGTACGTGCTGTTTTCAGCTCATCTTTGATTGAAAATAAGGAAAATAGAAGCATCGTCGCAAGACCAAGTAAGACAAGATATCCTGTAGTAATTCGCATGAGAACTCCTTTCAAAAAGCCATTTCATTCCTATTATCGGTCTTTTATGGAGAAATCAATAGATTTTTTTCGGTTTTTGTATTTTAATAAACCTATTTTGCAGGAATGTTATATTAAAAAGAGAAAAGATTGGGTATATAAAAGTATCTGTGGATTTTACAACGCGAATTGTCTGAAAAAAAGAGCATAAATGGAGGGGACGAAATGGCTAAAAAGAATGTCGTTGCGATGTTACTTGCAGGCGGAGAAGGGAAACGTCTGGGAGCTTTAACGAAACATACTGCAAAACCAGCTGTTGCATTTGGAGGAAAGTACCGGATCATTGATTTCCCGCTATCGAACTGTACGAACTCAGGAATCGATACAGTTGGTGTATTGACGCAATATGAACCACTTGAATTAAACCGTTATCTCGGAATCGGGAGTCCATGGGATCTGGATCGCCGTAATGGCGGATTAACGATTCTTCCACCATACCAAGCACAGAACGGCAAAAACTGGTATGAGGGCACAGCAAATGCTATTTATCGAAACATGAGTTATATCAATCAATTTGACCCTGAATATGTTCTTGTTCTATCAGGTGACCATATCTATAAAATGGACTATGAAAAGATGATTGAGGAACACCGTGTGACAGGTTCTGATGTCACGATTTCCGTACGTGAAGTACCATGGGACGAGGCACCGCGATTTGGTATCCTCAATACGGACGATGACTTACGAATCAATGAATTCGAAGAAAAACCAAAAAATCCGAAATCAAATCTTGCATCGATGGGGATTTATGTCTTTAACTGGGATATCTTAAAACGCCACTTGATTCAAGATGCCGGCGATGCGGAATCAAGCTTTGACTTCGGTAAAAATATCATCCCGAACATGCTTTTTGAAAATCTCAATATCCGTGCGTATAAATTCAAAGGGTACTGGAAAGACGTCGGAACGATTCAATCTCTTTGGGAAGCGAACATGGACCTATTGACGGCAGAGCCTGAGTTCGATTTGTATGAACCGTCATGGAAAGTACATTCGGTCAACCCGAATCAGCAACCACAATACATCGGGAATGCTGCGACAGTCGAGACATCGATCATCAACGAAGGATGCCACATCGAAGGAGAAATCAATCATTCGGTTCTCTTCTATGGTGTCGATGTAGCAGAAGGATCACTCGTCAAGGACTCGGTCATTTTCCCGAACGTCAAAATCGGACGAGACGTCACGATTCACCGGGCAATCTTAGCAGATGGCGTGATTGTTGAAGATGGTGCGACGATTGGGTCTCCGGACGGAGAAGTCTTCGTCATTGAAGCAGACAGTATCGTCAAAAAGAACGAAGTCATCAAAGAAGCGATTCAATAAGGGGGATATACGAAATGAAGGTCGATCTATTAGGCGTCATCAATCTGAGTGGTGAAGAAGGATTTTTTAAAGAATTGACAGAACATCGCAACTTGGCAGCAGTGCCATTTGCCGGTCGTTATCGGTTGATCGATTTTACATTGACGAACATGGTACAAAACGATATCGCGAACATCGGGATTTTTACGCTCGAGAAATATCGTGGAATGATGGATCACCTTGGATCAGGTAAGGAATGGGATCTTGACCGTTCAAACGGCGGACTTTACATCTTCCCACCCGCATTATCACAAGATGCGAATGAGTTCCGCGGGGATCTATCGAACTTCCATCTGCACCGTGATTTTTTCCTTCGCAGTAAAGAAAATTACGTCGTTGTCTCTGGTTCAAACATCTTATCTGCAGTAGATTATCGTGATGTGTTACGCGAACATAAAGAATCGAATGCGGATATCACGGTTGTTTATACGAAGCGTGAACTACCTTGTAAATACTGCCGTCCGATCCGTTTTGGCGAACAGAATCGCGTAACGGCAATCGGATCACGGGGTTTCCAGCCGACGGATGAGACATTCTACATGGAAACGGTCGTTCTGTCGAAAAATCTCTTTGTTCGTTTAATTGATGAAGCGATTGCTCGTGGTGAGTACGACTTACTTCAGAGTATCATTCGTTCGCAGTTGAACCGTCTACACGTGCATGGTTATGAGTACAGCGGTACATCACAAGTCATTCACTCGCTTCGTTCATACTATCGTGAGAGCATGCTGTTGCTTGAACAATGGGGAGCAATCAATGACTTCCAGCATGTCTATACGAAAATCAAGCATGAGCCACCGACACGTTATCTACCGGGTTCTGACATCAAGAACTCACTTGTCGCGAACGGCTGTAAATTAGAAGGAACGACGACGGACAGCATCTTGTTCCGGGGTGTCAAAGTCGGAAAACACGCTCGTGTCAAGAACTCGATCATCATGCAAAAATCAGTCATTGAAGAAGGCGCGGTCGTTGAGTACGCGATTCTCGATAAAGAAGTCACCGTCAAACGCGGTCAAGTCATCCGCGGAACGGCAGAAGAACCAATCGTCATCAAAAAACAAACAATCGTTTAAAGGAGATGTCATTCATGAAGGTATGGTTTGCTGCCACGGAAGCGACACCCTTCATCAAGACAGGGGGGCTAGCTGACGTCGTCGGCTCGCTCCCCTTAGCGCTTGCTGAGGAAGGGGCAGACGTTTCGGTCGTCTTACCCAATTACGGTCAAATCAAGGAGCAATATAAATCAGAGATGGAGTTCTTGTTCGACTTCATCGTGCCAGTCGGTTGGCGCCAGCAATTTGGTGCTGTCCTCCGTTTGAAACAAGATGGTGTGACGTTCTATTTCATCGATAATGAGTACTACTTCAAACGGGATGGCGTCATTTATGGACATTACGATGATGCGGAACGGTTTGCGTATTTCTCACGTGCCGTCCTTGAGATGATTCAACATCTGGATCGGAAAGAAGTACCGGACGTCATCCATTGTCACGATTGGCAAACTGGTGTGATTCCAGCGTTCCTGCGGATCCATTATCAGCACCTCGAGCGCTATCAAGATATTAAAACAGTCTTTACGATTCACAATCTACAATACCAAGGTGTTTTCCCAGAAGAAGTACTCGGGGACTTACTTGGATTGAGTCATGAACACTTCACAGCCGATGGTATTGCTCACAACGGTCTCGTCAATTATATGAAGGCAGGACTGGTCCACTCCAATCAAATCACGACAGTCAGTCCATCGTATCGTGATGAGATCATGGATCCGTATTACGGTGAGACGCTTGAGCCAGTCTTGCAACATCGCGCTGTCGACGTGCGTGGCATCTTGAACGGGATCGACTATCGTCAATTTGATCCTGCGCATGATACGCATCTCGTTGAGACGTATTCCGTTGATACCGTCACGGAAGGAAAAGCAAAAAACAAGGCTGCCTTACAAGAGGAACTAGGTCTCCCGATCAATCCGGACGTACCACTGTTCGGTTTCGTTTCTCGTCTTGTCGACCAAAAGGGAATCGATTTACTCGCGCATATCTTACCAGACTTGTTCGAACTCGATGCGCAGTTCATCATTCTCGGATCGGGTGAAGCGGAATATGAAGGGTTGTTCCATCATGCGACATCGATTCGTCCAGACAAAATCGCTTCTTATATCGGATTTGACGTTGGTCTCGCACAACGGATCTATGCAGGAAGTGATGCTTTCTTGATGCCTTCGCGTTTTGAACCGTGTGGTCTCAGTCAGTTGATTTCGATGAAGTATGGCTGTTTACCGGTCGTTCGGGAAACAGGTGGGCTCCGTGATACGGTTAAACCGTTCAATCAGTTCACGTTAGAAGGAAATGGATTCTCGTTCGCGAATTATAATGCACATGAGTTTTTAGAAGCGATTAAACGTACGATCGAGGTGTATCATGATCGACCAGTCTTTGAGCATTTGATTGAGACAGCGATGAATGAGGACTTCAGTTGGTTGCGTTCAGCCGACGAATACTTGGCTTTATATCGTTTGATTGCACCGTCCGCCACTTGATCGTATCACTGGGAAAAGGGGTTACGTCATGTTCAAAGATAAAGAGAAGTTCAAGGAGAGGTTTACGGAACGATTCGTTTCGATGCATGGCAAGGCAATAACGGAAGCAACAGAAAACGATATCTATCAGACACTTGCCTATCTGGTACGTGAGACGGTCACGACCGACTGGTTACGGACGAAGGAAACGTATATCCATAAAAAAAGTAAGCAAGTCTATTACTTTTCACTCGAGTTTTTACTCGGACGTTTCCTGCATAACAACCTATTGAGTCTTGATGTCTTAAAGGATGTGGAACGGGGACTTGACGAACTCGGATATCAGCTCAGTGATTTGACAGAAGAAGAGCCGGAACCTGGACTTGGGAACGGAGGGCTCGGTCGTCTCGCGGCGTGTTTCCTCGATTCCCTGGCTGCGCTGGGTCTGCCTGGACACGGGAACGGGATCCGGTATCAGTACGGTCTGTTTAAGCAAAAAATCATCGACGGCTATCAAGTCGAGTTACCGGATAACTGGCTGAAGAACGGGAACATGTGGGAAATCAGACGTTCTGATAAAGCGGTCGATGTTCCATTTGGTGGTCATGTCTGGCTTGAAGAAGTCGGTGATGGATATCGTGTCCATCATGAACCGGCTGAAATCGTCCGTGCTGTTCCGTACGATATGCCGATCGTCGGCTATCAAAACAAGGTCGTCAATAACCTGCGACTCTGGAGTGCTGAGTCTCCACTTGATGATGATGAATTACTTAGCCAATACCGTGGGAACTATAAAGATTTACTGGCACATAAACAATCGATTCAGACGATTTCAGAGTTCCTGTATCCGGATGATACGACGTACGAAGGAAAAGAGTTGCGTCTGAAGCAACAATACTTCTTCGTTTCTGCCGGATTACGGAGTATCTTGACGTCCTTTAAAAAGCGAAATCATTCATTGAAGCAACTCGGGAACCATATCGCGATCCATATCAACGATACGCATCCGGTCGTCGCGATTCCAGAGTTGATGCGGATTCTAATCGATGAAGAAGGATTTGGATGGGAAGAAGCATGGCGCATCACGAAGAGTGTCATGTCGTTTACGAATCACACGTTACTATCAGAAGCACTCGAACGCTGGCCGATTGATTTGTTCCGTCGCTTGTTACCGCGTATCTACCTCATCATCGAAGAAATCAACCGACGTTTCTGTAAGGATGTCCTTGCGAACTATCCACATATGGAAGCGCATATGCGAGATATCGCCATCATCGCGGATGACCGAATCAACATGGCGAATCTTGCTGTCGTCGGCACGCATTCGACGAATGGTGTCGCGCAGATTCATACTGAGATTTTGAAGCAACGCGAGATGCGACTATTTTATGAGATGTTTCCGCTTCGCTTCAATAATAAGACGAACGGGATTACACATCGTCGCTGGTTCCTCTCATCAAATCCAGCACTGGCAAATCGTGTGACAGAAGCAATCGGGGATAGTTGGATTCAGCATCCGTCCGATTTGCAAAAGTTGACGAAATGGGCAGAGGATTCAGCATTACAGAAGGACATCGCCGAAATCAAACTTCAGCGTAAAGAAGAATTAGCGTTGCTCATTGAAAAAGAAACCGGTATCGTCGTGGACCCGACCTCGATATTTGATGTTCAAGTCAAGCGATTGCATGCGTACAAACGTCAACTGTTGAATGCGTTACACATTCATTCGCTCTACTATCGTCTGAAGGAAGACCGTTCCTTCACGATGACACCGCGGACATTCATCTTTGGTGCAAAGGCGGCACCAGGCTATCATTATGCAAAAGAAGTCATTCGTTATATCAATGCGTTAGCTCGCTTGATTAATCAGGATCCAGACGTCAGTCCGTACTTGAAAGTCGTCTTCCTAGAAAACTACCGTGTATCGCTTGCTGAAAAGATTTTCCCGGCAAGTGATGTCAGCGAGCAGATTTCGACTGCCAGTTATGAAGCCTCCGGAACCGGCAACATGAAGTTCATGATGAATGGTGCACTGACAATTGGAACGCTCGACGGAGCGAACATCGAAATTCGAGACGAAGTTGGGGATGCGAATATCTTCATCTTCGGCTTAACACCACAGGAAGTCATGAATTATAAACAATACGGTGGTTACAGTGCGTACGATCAATACAGTGCCCAACCCGAGTTGCGACGGATCATCGATAGTCTCGTCGACGGAACATTATTTGCTCCAGGTGAATTCCAAGCGATTTACGATTCATTATTAACGTATAATGATGAGTATCTGATCCTGAAAGACTTCATGTCGTATCAACAAGCGCAGGAACGAATCGATCGGATGTATCAGCAACCAGAAGAATGGTATAAACGCGTCATTCTTAATATTGCACGGTCAGGTGTGTTCTCAAGTGACCGCACGATTAAAGAGTATGCGAATGCGATCTGGAACATCAAACCGATTCAACTCTGAACAAAAAGACACCGACAGATGTTTCTGTCAGTGTCTGATGCTTACGAACGGGAGACATCTTCACCACGGCTGACCCAATCACTATAAGAGCCGGCGTAAAGTCGGACATCAGTTTTCCCAAGTGAATGGAGAGCGATGACATTGACACACGCTGTCACACCACTTCCACAATAGAGGATAGGTGCTGTGACTGGTAGGATGTCGGCGTACAATTCTTTCAAATCTTCTGCGTCCCGTAAGCGACCCTCTGGTGAGAGCGCTTGTTCAAAGAAGCAATTCACGGCACCTGGAATGTGACCGGCGACGTGATCGAGTGGTTCGATTTCTCCACGGTATCGATCGGGCGCACGGGAATCAATGACCATCGTTTCTGTCAGCTGATCCTTCAGTTCTTCGAACGAGACAAGCATCTCATCTTGAAAACGAGGCGCGTACTGAGAAGGTTCATAAGTAGGAACGTCTTCCGTGACCGGAAGATCGAACGCTAGGTAAGAGGAGAATCCGCCCTCAAGGACGACGACACGCTCATGCCCGATCCATTTAAATAACCACCACGCACGAGCGGCATACGGAAAGCCATCGTCATACAAGACGACGAAGTCTTCTGGTGTCACACCATGCTGTTCGAGTGTGTGTTGCCACGCTTCTTTTGAAGGAAGCGGATGCCGACCGCCGACCTCATCGATTGGACCGGAAAGTTCAGTCGTTAAATTCAAGTGCTGTGCACCTTCGACGTGTTGTTCTAAGAAAGCATTTCGTCCATATTCAGGTTGTTGCAAGTCATATCGGCAGTCAAACCAGCGAATCTGATCCGTTCGGACGAGCTGTTGAAGATCTGCCATTTGAATCGTAGGAAACATGCCTCATCACCTTACCCTTTCTAGTGTTAATCATATGAAAGGTATCGCTTCATCGCAAGTCTTACCCTCATTCAAAAAGGAGTCGATTTACCATGTCATGGAAAGAAACTTATCAAAAATGGGATCAGTTCGCTGATTTAGACAGTACATTAAAAGAAGAATTAGTCACGTTAGCAACGGATGAAAAAGCAGCTGAAGAAGCATTCTATAAAGAACTCGAGTTCGGAACAGGTGGTATGCGTGGGGAAATCGGTGTCGGGACAAACCGGATGAACGTATACACTGTCCGAAAAGCATCACAAGGGTTCGCAGCATTCATTAAGGCGTCGGGGGAAGAAGCGGCAGCAAAAGGAATCGTCATCGCACACGATTCCCGTCACTTCTCACCAGAATTTGCGCTGGAGGCGGCACGGACGCTCGCAAGTAACGGCATCAAGGCGTATCTGTTCGACGGTCTACGTCCGACACCAGAACTTTCGTTTGCGGTGCGATCTTTACAAGCAGCAGGCGGGATCGTCATCACAGCGAGTCACAACCCGCCAGAGTACAATGGCTACAAAGTATATGGGGATGACGGTGGACAACTTCCGCCAAAAGAGGCGGATGAACTCGTTTCATACGTCAGCCAAATCGAAGATGAGCTGTCGATTGAACTTGAGAAAGAAGAAGTCCTTCGTGCGAACGGATTGATCGTCCGTGTCGGAGAAGAACTCGACGAAGCGTACCAAGACAAATTACAAACGATTCGTGTCTTACCTTCGATTCAATCGGAATTAGCGGATCCACTTAAAATCGTCTTCACACCACTTCATGGAACAGGTCTTGTGCCGGTAACAGAAGGCTTGAAACGTTACGGTTTCGAACACGTGACAGTCGTCAAGGAGCAAGCAGAGCCAGACGGTGCATTCCCGACCGTGACGTCACCGAACCCGGAAGAACATGCTGCCTTTAAACTGGCAATCGAATATGGTGACCGGGCAGATGCCGACATCTTGATTGCGACGGATCCCGATGCTGACCGTGTCGGAGTCGCGACACGTGATGCAGACGGAGAATGGACAGTCCTGACAGGGAATCAGACGGGCGCTTTATTGCTCGACTACATCCTTTCGCAAAAAGCGGCGCAGGGAACACTTCCAGCGAACGGATTCGTCGCGAAGACGATCGTTACGTCAGAACTGGGGGCATTGATTGCGCGTCACTATGATCTTCATGTCGAGAATACATTGACAGGATTTAAGTTCATTGGTGAGAAAATCAAACAATATAACGCATCGGGTCAATACGAGTATCTCTTTGGCTATGAGGAGAGCTATGGTTACCTCATCGGTGACTTCTGCCGCGACAAGGATGCCGTCCAAGCGTGCTTATTAGCTGCTGAGATGGCTGCGTATCACAAGAACGAAGGACGGACGCTCTATGAGGCATTACAGGCGATCTACGAGCAGTTCGGATACTTCGAAGAGTCACTCCGTTCTCTGACGCTCAAAGGGAAGGACGGCGTGGCACAGATCGGGCGAATCATGGATACGTTCCGTGAGAATCCACCGAAACAAGTAGCAGGAGAACAGGTCGTCTTGTTCGAGGACTATGATGCGAGCATCGCCCACGATTTGAAGACGCATCAACCTTCACCGATCAACTTGCCAAAATCCAACGTTCTGAAGTTCACGCTCAGCGATGGATCGTGGTTCTGCCTTCGTCCATCGGGTACGGAACCAAAAATCAAATTCTACTTCAGCGTCACGTCACCAGATGCTGCTGAGACGACACGAAAACGTCAGCAGATTGAAGATGAAGTCATGCAAGAAGTCGAACAAATTCAATAAGTCCCATACAGGATCACGTCATCGACGGGGTCCTGTTTTTTGTCTGAGAGCATTGAAAAGTGAAATTCGTGCAACCGGTTCCATTTTGAGGTACAGTAAACGAGATAGAGTTTATACGACAGAGGAGTTGGAAGACAGATGGAACGGATTCAACTAACAGAAGATTTATCATTCTCACGCATCATTCATGGCTTATGGCGATTGAATGAATGGGAGATGACGAAAGAAGAGCGGCTCGAATTGATCGAAGCATGCCTTGCTTTAGGGATTACGACGTTTGATCACGCGGATATCTATGGCGATTATACGAATGAACGCTTATTCGGAGAAGCTCTTGCTTTAAAACCGGAGTTACGTGACCGGATGGAGATCGTTACGAAGACGGGCATCAAGATGAAAGGGGATCATTTCTCGGATCAGTCCTTATCATTCTACGATACGACGAAAGAGCACATCATCAAACAAGTCAACCGTTCTCTTCAAGAACTCGGTGTCGAGTACGTGGATACGTTGTTGATTCACCGTCCAGATCCGTTGATGGACCCGAACGAGATTGCTGAAGCGTTCGTAGAGTTGAAGGACGCAGGAAAGGTACGGACATTCGGTCTCTCGAACCATACACCTGCCCAACAAAGTCTCATTCAGTCTCGCTTACCATTCATGCTCGTGACGAACCAACTCGAGTTGTCGGTATCAGAATTGAAACATTTCGAGGATGGATCCGTTGATCTCTGTCATGAAAATGAGATGCCGTTGATGGCATGGAGTCCGCTTGCGGGGGGGCGTCTCTTCAAGGACGAGCAATATGCACCGTTACGCGAAAAATTAGCTGAGATCGCAGAGACGATCGGGGCAGAAGAAATCGATGAGGTCGCATATGCATGGTTGCTCAAACATCCAGCACGTATCATGCCAATCGTTGGTTCTGGTAAGATTGAACGCATTGAATCTGCGGTTCGTTCGACGAAAGTATCGTTGACACGCGAGCAATGGTTTGAGATTTTGAAGGCATCACGTGGTCGTGACGTCGATTAATTGGTTTTGAGATAGACGCTCAATGCGCACGTTGTCCGTTAGCGAAATAAAGTGAGAGGATCGTTTCCAATATATCATTCGGAAGCAATCCTCTCTTTCGCTTACACATAGAATGTACGTCAAAAAGTAGACAAAAAAAAGCCCCATCTCAAGGGGGAGGAGAGATGGGGGATCTATGAGGTTAAGCTTCTAAACGAAGCATCTCCTGACGGTATTTATCTAGACGATCTTTACTTGCTGAAACGGCAGCTTGGTCATTGGCTTGAATCGCATCGAAGAGCGTACTGAGCTCATAATCGATTTCGAGACGTAGCACTGGAATTCGCTGCTCTGCATCTTGTCTACGGAAAGCTTCAATTACTTGTTTCATCTCGGCCACGCTCCTTTGTAAGTTGTCAGATAATTCTGATTTTTATTAGTATACTTGATTATTCCCGGATTGCCTAGTGCTAAACCTAAAAAAATCTAAAAAAACACACTTGAAATCCATACGGTTCCAAGTGTGGGAAAAATCATTCTGGAATACTGAAGCGTGCTTCTAAGCGATGTTGAACACTTTGAATGATTGTCGACATGATCCAGTAAATCGCAGCCGAGAACAAGAGTAACGGCATGACGAGGTACGTTGTCGCTGAAATCTGGTCAGAGACATACGTCAATTCTTCAACAGCAACGATCGTACCGAGTGATGTCGATTTGATGATATCGATGACAGAGTTCGAAAGCGGTGGAATCGCTCGAGATAGCGCTTGCGGTAAGATGACATCCTTGAATGTCTTACGACGCGGAATACCGAGCGAGTCAGCTGCTTCCCATTGTCCACGATCGACAGAGGAGATGGCAGCGCGGAACGATTCTGAGATATACGCAGAAAAGTGAAGCGATAAGCCGAAGGCGAGGGCTTGGAATCCAGTCAACTGAAGGACAACGAGACCATTGTATAAAATCAGGATTTGTAGCAGTAATGGTGTTCCTCGGAAGAACGAGACATATAAACGTGCAAAACCGCTAAAGACGGCAAGACGGCTATCACGCATGACGGCAAGAATCAACCCGAGAATAAGCGCAAAGACGATGGCGAGACCACTTGCAAGAAGGGTCGTACCAATCGCCTTTGCGTAGACGTCCGAGTTATCCCGGACGATCGTCAGTAATTCACTCACTTACTGATATCCTCGTTAAAGTACTTCTCACCGATTTTTGCAAGAGTGCCGTCTTCTTGCATCTCAGCGAGTGCTTTATTGAAGTCTTCTGTATACTTGCTGTTTTTCGCCATCATGAAGCCTGATTCGTTCTTGTCGAACGTTTCACCGACCGCTTTAACTTTGTAGCCTGCTTTCTTCAGCTCCGTCAAGACGAAGAGACGATCGTTCATGGCAGCATCAACACGACCTGCTTCAAGATCTTTCAAGACTTGGTTCGCACCTTTGTAGTATTTCACTTTCGCGCCAGCTTTTTCAGCTGTTTTGGCATAGAGTGAACCTTGTGTCGAACCGACTGTCTTTCCTTTTAAGTCGTCGAGTGTTTTGATGTCGTTCGTTTTATTGTTGACGATGATTGTTGAACCAGAGACCGTATACGCATCAGAGAAAGCGTATTTTTCTTGGCGCTCAGGCGTGATTCCCATTTGGTTCGCGATGACATCGATCCGTTTTGAATCAAGTGCTGGGATGAGTCCTTTGAAGTCCATCGCTTTGTAATCGACTTTATAGCCGGCGCGTTTTGCGACTTCGTTCATGACGTCTACGTCATAACCTGTCAATTTTCCTTTTTCTTTATACGTGAAAGGTGGGTACGTTGCTTCTGTACCGACTGTAATGACTTTTGACTCTTTATCAGAACCTGCGTTGTCGTTCGAAGCGCCGCATGCTGCAAGCACCCCCGCTGTTGATAATGCTGCTACAGCTAATTTCAAACCGTGTTTCATAGCGCTCTCTCCTTTATAAATAAATGATTTCAATTCCTAGTTTTCGAATAGGATTAATTTTAAGCTACAAGCAGTATCATACAAAGTTACAGGAACGTCTGTCAATAAAAAAGACTGCCCTTAATAGGACAGTCTGAAACATCGTAACTGATCGATGATGCGATTAACGGATCGTTGCTTCTGTTGAAGCATCGAAGAAGTGTGCTTTTGTCATATCGAAGAAGAGATCAAGCTGCGATCCCATCTCGACGTGTGAACGTGAATCAACACGTGCCGTGAACGCTTGTTGTCCGACTTTTGAGTAGAGGTAAGACTCTGCACCCATCAATTCAGATACTTCGATATGTGCTGGGAAGCGGTGTGCTGTTTTCGTGTCTTGGTAAATCAATTCCGCATGGATATCCTCTGGACGAATTCCGAGGACGAGATCTTTATTCGTATAACCGCGGTCGCGGAGAACTTTCATTTTTCCTTCTGGTACTTCGAATTTCTCTTCTGTTCCTGAAACATGGAAGAGACCGTCTTCTGCCAATTTACCTGTCAAGAAGTTCATCGATGGTGAACCGATGAATCCAGCGACGAACATGTTATCTGGGTGATCATAGACTTCTTTCGGCGTACCGACTTGTTGAATGATTCCCGCTTTCATGATGACGATCCGTGTCGCAAGCGTCATCGCTTCCGTCTGATCGTGCGTGACGTAAATCGTCGTCGTCTCAAGACGTTTGTGTAACTGAATGATTTCCTTACGCATTTGTACACGCAATTTAGCATCTAAGTTCGAGAGCGGCTCATCCATCAAGAAGACTTTAGCATCACGAACGATGGCGCGACCAATCGCTACCCGTTGGCGCTGACCACCAGAGAGTGCTTTTGGCTTCCGCTCGAGGTATTCTTCAAGACCAAGGATACGAGCTGCGTTATCAACGCGTTGCTTGATTTCATCTTTAGGGAACTTCCGAAGCTTTAATCCGAATGCCATGTTATCGAAGACGTTCATATGCGGATACAATGCATAGTTTTGGAAGACCATCGCGATATCGCGATCTTTTGGTGCTACATCGTTCATGCGTTTGCCATCGATGATGAAATCCCCACCTGAGATTTCTTCAAGTCCAGCGATCATCCGAAGTGTCGTTGATTTCCCGCAACCTGATGGTCCGACGAAGACGATGAATTAATGTGAAGGTTGAAGTCATCAACCGCTTTTGCATCACCTGAGTAGATTTTATCGATATGTTCAAGACGAATTTCAGCCATGTGTAGTTCCCCCTAATGTAAATGATGAAATAATAACGCTTACAAGATTTAGTATAAAAGAAGTCAGGGAGTCTGCCTATGGACAACCTGACTAAATGCAAACGTTTTCAATTAGGCATCATGCTACAAGAAGTAAGGTATAGAGAAAAGTAGCACCTTCAAATGAGCGAACATCGATTCCAGTCTGCTCCGTCAACCGGTCGAGTCGATACTGGAGGCTGTTTCGATGTAAGAATAGATGTTTTGCTGTCAGGGAGACGTTCAAATTAGCTCGACAAAAAGCAAGGATCGTCTCACGAGACTCTGGCTCGAGGGAACGGATGAACTGATCGACGAGTGTCGCGCGATGCCGGTCATCTAGACTTGAAAGGCGGAGCATGGCAGGCAAGAAACGTTCGATGTGCATCGAAGGAACGAAAGCAAGCGCTGCTTGTTCAAGTTGGAACTGAACGGCGATATCACCTGCAGCACGTTGTTGACCAAGCAATACCTTACCGTCGAGTACAAAATCAGATTGTAATGCTAAAAATAAATCGGATAGTTCTGACTCGATGACAAACTCTTCACGTTCAACGACCGTGAAGCGATGTGCGCTAAAAGGAATAAGGATGCTCGTCTGCGAAAAGAAAGAGGAGAGCAATTGTTGAATTTCTTCACTTGTCCGTTCATCGGTTGGATTGAACAAAAAATGGACAAGTCGGAACGACTGATCTTCCAAGGCATGAGCAGATTGGATACGCTCTCGCCATAGGTCGATATCAGACCGTGACGTCGTGATGATGCGTTCAGCGAATACATCAAGCAGTTGTTGTTCACGGTCAGAGATGGCAGTCGCCTTGATTCCAAAACAAAGTCCATCTTCAAGGCGATATACGCTATACTGTTCCTGGCAATAAACATTCGGATCGGTCGTAAGCTGGTCATTGAATACAGTCATCAGTTGTCGTAACACACGGCATCACTCCTAAATCGTACATAACTATCTCGACTTTACCATAAGTCGAAAATCGGAAGGAATGATAACTTATGTCAGATACGTTTTTACTCGTATTGAAACTTGTCGGAATCATTGTCATTGGGGCTCTGATTGGGGCAGTCACGAATCATTTAGCGATTCGGATGTTATTTCGACCACTTGAACCGAAATACATCGGAAAATTTCGCGTACCATTTACACCTGGTCTGATTCCTAAACGGCGGGATGAACTGGCAGCGAATCTCGGACGGACGGTCGTCAAGCATCTCTTGACGCCAGAAGGAATCGGGAAACGTCTCGCATCACCAGCTGTTCGTGGAGCCGTCACTCGGCTCGTCGAACAAGAAGTCATGAAATGGACGCGCTCGGAAGAGACGACGGAAGCGTGGATCGGTCGATTCATCGACGAACCAAAACAACGGATCCAAGGGAAAATCAGTTATCACTTGGAGCAGGAGTTTTCGCTCCTCATGGGCAAATGGCGTGAGCAGTCTGTGCGCGAGTTGATCGGGGAAGCCGGAGAACAAAAAATCGAGGAAGTCATGCCAAGACTCATCACATCCGTATTACACCAAGCAGAGGAATATTTTGATGGACCAGAAGGACGTTTACAACTTGAGGAAACGGTTGCTCGCTTCATCCAACAGCGTCTCGGAGGTGGGATGTTCGGGATGTTGCTCGCGAACGTCAACGTCGTTGATATGATTCAGCCGGAGCTGAAACGGGTACTTCAATCAGAGTCGACGTCTCAGTTCATCCTTGCCTTATTACGTCAGGAATGGCAAAAGGGACTGGATCGTCCACTCTCATCCTATATGACGGAAGAGACGGAGTCACGGATTCGACAGACCGTCAAAGAACAAGTCTTGGCGCGTTTACCGATTGAATCGATGCTTGCTACACCATTACGCGTCTGGTTGAATCCACTCGAGTCACAATTGCTCGAGCAACATGTCCCTGTTGTCATCGATCATCTATTTGAACGGACGACGAATCAAATCGGACAAATTCTACAAACGCTTGATCTCGAAACGATCGTTCGAGAAGAGGTCGGTTTGCTGGATACTGCGTATCTCGAGGAAATCGTCTTATCGATTTCTAAGCGAGAATTCCGGGCTATCACTTGGCTTGGAGGGTTGTTAGGTGGTTTAATTGGATTGATACAGGCGGGGCTTTATCTCGTCTAAACAAATTGGAGGTTTTACTCATGGCAGAAACAAACTTATACGATCACGCGTACACTCTGGAGCGTGCATTACGTGAAACTTCGGAGTACACGACATTAAAAGATTTGTACACGCAAGTGAATGCGGATCCGGAATCAAACGAATTGTTCGCATCGTTCCGTAACATCCAACTTGAATTACAACAAAAACAGATGCAAGGTGAAGAAATCACACCAGACGATATGGCGTCTGCCCAAACTAAGATGCTTGAAGTACAAAACAACCCATTAATCAGTCAGCTGATGCAAGAAGAGCAACGGATGCACACGATGTTGACGGAAGTCACACAAATCATCATGAAGCCATTAGAAGAACTCTACGCGCCAATGATGGAGCAACAAGACGACGTCCAATAAGTAATCAAAAAGGAAGACGGCCATAATGGCACGTCTTCCTTTTTTGTATGGCTCAAGATGAAGCAGGGACGATCCGTGGCAAGTAAGCGCGCTCGAAATGAATCAAACGACCTGAACGTGTGACGCGAGCTGCATGATGGGCGTATCCACTCTCATTGAGACGTCGAATCCCTTCTTCTCGTGCCTGTCCATCTGTTTCTGCTTCAAAAACGTCATCGAGTAACGTTTCACCACGATCTGAAAAGACTGTCATCGTATACTGCATACTTGTTCCTCCCTTGTCTAATCGGTATTGTATTCAGTATAATGAATCGCTATTCATTTTACAAGCGCAAGTCTAAGTCTTGCCACGTCAGTTGTCTCGCAGCAGGAGGTGTAGTAAGGTGACTGACCGTCATACCAATCAAACGGATTGGTCCGTCGAAGGTGATGCCATTGAAGAGTTTCGTTGTTTCCTCAAGTAATCGTTCTTCGTCCGCCGTCTCTTCTGAAAATGTATGCCGTTTCGAACGTGACTGGAATGTATCAGTCTTCCACTTGATCGTGATCGTTCGGCAAACGAGTTCTTTTTTTTGAAGACTCGCAATGACGGATTTTGATTCTCGAATCAACGTCTCAAATATCGTATCGATATCCTCCGTATCTTCTTCGAAGGTCGTCTCAGAACCGATTGATTTTCGCTCGCGTTCCGGACGAACCGGACGCTCGTCGATCCCATGCGCCATCGCATGTAGTTCCGTTCCCCGATCGCGTCCAAGCAATGCTCGTAATTGTTCGACCGGCATTGCTTGAACATCTGCGACGGTTTCAATCCCTTGTTTGCGTAACGCTTGTTCCGTGACTTTTCCGACGCCATGTAAGTCTCCAATTTTTAATGGAGATAAGAAACTCAGGACGTCCTCTGGAGGAACGACCGTCAATCCGTTCGGTTTCTCGTATCCGGAAGCGACCTTCGCGACGAGTTTAGAGTTAGAAACACCAGCAGAGGCAGTCAGACCTGTCCGTTCTTTAATTTGTTGTAGAACATATTGCGCAATATAGGTCGCACTTTTTTGATCAAAGTAATTTTCGGTGACGTCGAGGTACGCCTCATCCAGTGAGAGGGGCTCGACGAGCGGTGTCACTTCTCGAAAAAGTGCCATGATTTGCGCACTGACAGCCCGGTAGACGTCAAAGCGAGGACGAATGAAGACGGCACGAGGGCAAAGCTGGAAGGCACGTCTTGACGGCATCGCGCTATGGATGCCGTATTTCCGTGCTTCATAGGAACAGGTCGCTACGACACCGCGTGCATGAGGCGGTCCACCGACGACGACGGGAACACCTTTTAATCGAGGACGATCGCGTTGCTCGACGGAAGCGTAAAAGGCGTCCATATCAATATGAATGATTTTTCGTTCCATCGTACAAGCGTCTCCTTTCAGTAGATATGATACAATTAGTATAACGAACTTATGTTCTGATATCTATTTTTTTGGTCGACTGTTCTTTGGCATCCGAACAAGAGCGCCTAACCATCCACGCCAGCGCATCCAGTAGAAGATGCCACCGGTCGAGAGAAAGATTAGACCTAGGGATAGGGCGTAACCATATTTCCATTCTAATTCCGGCATGATTTTAAAGTTCATCCCCCAAATTGCACCGAGGGCCATCGTTGGTGTCGCGACGGCAGTAAAAATCGTTAACGCCTTCATGATTTCGTTTCCACGGAAGTTCGAGACGGTCGTCGATAAGTCGAGCAGGACCTCAATGTCTTTTTGATAATGTTCGATGAGCATTAACAGGCGGCGGACACGTTTCGTAGATAGCTTCAACGAGAGATCCTCGAGATACGTGTCCTCGTCGAGAAATGATTCTTCACCAGCCATGACGAGCTCTTGAAACGGAACGATCAAATCGGACCAGTTCTCGATCGTGTCGCGTAGCGCGAAGATGCTATCAAGCGAATCTTCATTAATGCTGCCACGCAGTTCATCTTGTCTTGAGAACAGTTCCGTCTCAAACTGATCGATACCGGCAAAATATGTGTTCAGCTGTAAAGCAAGAATCGTATAAAAAGCAGCGAACGGATGCGCGGGCGAGTAGGGGGCAACGAGTGTCACGATCGATTCCGACAATCCGATCGTGATCAGTTTTTCTTTCGTCACATAAAAACAAATCGAGCGACGGTCACTTTTGTCGACGGGATTTTGCCAGGTGACGACAGCACCATAAAGAACCCCTTTTTCCGACCGGGTAAAGTTCATGTCTTTTGATCGTAGCTGCGTGAGCCAGTCCATTTCGGATTGGTCGACGGTAGCCGCCGGAAATGTTTGTTCATAGTCAGCTAAATCGAGATAGCGGGACCAATTAAATTGAGGTTCCAGTTCCATGTTCATGACTCCCATATAGTAGAATGAAATAGTATATGCCTTAAGTGTAGTCAATGGAATAAAAAAAGACACCTATTTTACAGATAAAGGACGTGTTTCAAGTATGAAAGGAATCGGTAAGTTAGCAGTTGGAGAAACGCTCGATCAACGAGCGATGATCAAGCAGGCGGTCAAAGGAATTGCAGCAAATGGGAAACCGTATTTAACGCTCATCTTGACGGACAAGACAGGCGAAATCGAGACGAAGATGTGGGATACGAGTGATCTTGAAAAATATGCGCCGAAGTCGATCGTCCATGCTGCTGGAGAAGTCATGGACTATCGAGGACGGACACAGCTGAAGCTTAAACAAATCACAGTACTAGAAGAGACGAATGTCGAGGATTATGTTCAATCGGCACCAATTCCGCGAGAGCAGATCGAGACGGAAGTCCTCGCGTTCGTAGAATCGATTCAAAACAGTGACATGAAAAAGCTCGTCAAACATTTGATTACTTCACGATTTGACGCCTACTTCACGCACCCGGCAGCGGTCAAGAACCATCATGCCTTTTACTCGGGGCTGTCGTACCATGTCCTTTCGATGTTGCGTCTAGCGGATCAAATCGCTCAACTCTATCCGACGTTAAACCGTGACGTGCTAATCAGTGGCATCATTCTACACGATTATGCGAAAATCAAGGAGTTATCCGATCCGGTTGCACCGGAATATACGTTGCCTGGTAAACTCGTCGGTCATATTACGATGATGGTAGCGGAACTTGAAAAAGTCGGAGCAGAATTACAAATTGACGCAGAAGTACTGACGGTCTTGCAACATCTCGTCTTAAGTCATCACGGACGACCAGAATGGGGTTCTGCCGTCGCACCACAGATGCGAGAAGCAGAAGTTTTGTTCTTGATCGATAACCTTGATGCACGGATGACGATGATGGATCGCCTTCTGGAATATGTCGAGCCAGGACAGTTCTCGGAACGATCATTTGCACTAGATAATCGTGCTTTTTACCGTCCGAAGCTATAAGGGGGAAGAAAGATGAAGACGAAGTTGTTTGATAGGGTTCAACTTGGAACATTGACATTCCGCAATCGTGTCATCATGGCGCCGATGTGTATGTACAGTGCAAAAGAAGATGGACTGGTGACGGATTGGCATGTCACACACTATGCAACCCGTGCAATGGGTGGTGTCGGTGGTGTCATCTTAGAGGCGAGTGCTGTCACGCCAGACGGTCGCATTTCAGCCGGTGACCTTGGAATTTGGTCAGATGCACATATCGAAGGATTACAACGGATTGCAGACCAAGTCAAAGCAGCGGGTGCAAAAGCAGGCATTCAACTGGCCCATGCTGGGCGCAAAAGCACGACGGCAGAACCACCAGTCGCGCCGAGCGCTTTACCGTTTGATGACACATACGGTCATCCGCGAGCATTAACGCTTGAGGAAATCGCAACGATCAAACAACAGTTCATCGATGCAGCACTGCGTGCGGAACGAGCAGGGTATGATTTCATTGAAATTCATGGGGCTCATGGTTACTTATTGAACACGTTCCTCTCTCCGTTATCAAATGTTCGTGAGGACCAATACGGTGGATCGATTGAAAATCGGATGCGCTTGTTGCTAGAGATCATTGATGGGATTCAGGCAGTCTCCAAGTTGTCGATTTGGGTCCGGATTTCAGCAGCGGATCACGCAACAGGGGGAATGACAGCGACAGATTATATTCCACTCGCGAAAGAACTAGCTGCACGTCACATCGATCTACTCGACTGTAGTTCAGGGGCTGTCGTCGCTAATGCGGTACCGGAAGTGTATCCGGGCTATCAAGTGAGCTATGCGGAAGAGTTGAAACGAGAGACAGGTATTGCCACGGGAGCGGTTGGATTGATCACGACAGCTGCCCATGCAGAAGAAATCGTCCGTAACGGTCGAGCAGATATCGTCCTGCTCGCACGTGAGTTGCTGCGCCAACCTTACTGGGTTTATCATGCGGCAGCCGAACTAGGAGACACGGTCGCCTTGCCGAAACAATACGAACGAGCACCGATTCGGACAGTTCGCTAACTATTCAACATATGAAAAACGATACGAAAAAAGGAAGCCTTCACGGCTTCCTTTTTAATTACTGCTGTTGTTGTTGCATCATTTGTTGTTGCATTTGTTGTTGTTCTTGTTTATCTAAATCAAAAGCATCCTTGAAGTCTTTGTTTTCGATTTTGACATCGTATTCTTTCATGAGTGAACGGTAGATATCGTTCGGGTTGACTTGTGCTGCTTTTTCTTCAGCAAGTGCTTTTTTGATGCGTGATTTTTCTTTATCAAGTGTAAAGTCTTTCTTTTCTTTACGATCGACTACTTTAATGATGTGGTAACCGAACTGTGTTTTAATTGGATCGGAGATTTTACCTTCAACGCCATCCTTGAACGCATAATCTTCGAATTCCTGGACCATCTTACCTTTTGTGAAGTATCCGAGGTCTCCACCTTTTGTACCGCTACCTGTATCTGTTGATTTCTCTTTTGCGAGTTTCGCGAAGTCCGCGCCGTCATCCAATTGCTTTTTGATGTCTTTTGCTTCTGACTCTTTCGCGACGAGGATATGGCTTGCTTTAACTTCGACTTTTTCTTGGTCAAAACGCTCTTGGATTTCTTTATCTGTTACTTTTGATTTTGCAGATTTTGCTTCCGTTAAGAGCATTTGTGTGCGAAGAACTTTCTCGAATTCTTTTTCGTTCTTGATTCCAGCAGATTTCAATGTCGTACTGAACTGCTCTTTATCCGGGAACTGGTCTTTTGTCTTTTTGACTTCTGCTTCGACTTCTTTATCCGTGACTTCCTTGCCGTATTTCTTCTCGAGCAATTTGTTCATCGTTTGCTGGAAGGCGATTTGAGCACCAGCTTTTTCGTATGCTTCTTCTTGGACGTCAGCCTTGTTGACTTCTCCACCTTTGTAATTGATGACGGCTTCGTCATTTGATCCACATGCTGCTAACGTAAATACACTTGCGACTGCTGCTGCGCCTAACAATTTCTTTTTCATACATACACCCCTAATTTACCATTTATTTCAACCGTTTTATCATATCATATTCTCGTCTGGTTGACAGCTGTATCTTGTCATGCCAAGAGATACTTGCTCTTTTTCATGCTATCACATCCAAGTAGTTGGTTGAGGATAATTTTTATGGGAAATTGTGAGGGAAATAACGCTCTTGAGACATAGTAGTAATGTCCTTGTCATGAGGAAAAAAGACCTAAGAAAAAGCATTCTAGCTAGAGGCTAAAACGCTTTTGGTAAGGTTATGCTTTTTTGATTGAGTCCATGACTGGATCTTGAGGGCGACGATCTGCTTCTTCTGTGATCATCTTCGATGTCTCAGCGAATATGTCCATGAAGCTGTCGCCATACAAGCGACGTACGATCGCAGAAATGTCCGTTAATTCCGGGAACTTCCCGTACAGTTCCTGAAGAGGAAGTGATGCACGGAAGACACCGTTTTCTTCAGGGCGGAACGCTTGAATCGTCTCAAGTAAGAGTGATTCGCCCTCTGGTGTCAACTGGACGTAGGTATTTCGTTTATCTGTTTCCTTTTTTGAGAACGTCAACAGTCCGCGGTCTTCTAACTTCTTCGAGAAGTTAAATGCCGTTGAGACGTGCATGACACCATACTTCGCGATTTCTGAGATTGAGGCGCCACCTAGCGCGTGCGAAATCCACAAGATATGATGTTCATTGATGTTCAGATCAAAGGGCTTGATCCAATTTTGCCAATCTTTTTCTACCGTTTTCCATAGTGCTTTGCTTAACTGGACAATCTTGTGGCTATACAATAAAGCTTCTTGTCCAGGATATAACTTTTCGTGTTCCATATCTGACTCATCCTTTCGAAAGGTGACAATGGCTCAAACGCGCAAAATGCAAACTATACAAAAACAAATCGAAGCAACGGATCTTACTTTTGTGGAGAAAGCTGGTCTGCTTCCTGTTTCGCTTCATCAGCGAGAGACTGGATCTTCGTGAGCGATGCTTGGACTTCCGTTTGGTATTCCGAGACGCTCTGCATGACTTCTTCTTTGAAGTGCATACCAGACGCTTTTGCTGTCTCTACTAAGTTCTTGCCCTCCTGGGTCAAATCCTGCACATTCGTTACGATTGTAGAATAAGAATTTCGACGTTGATGACCGTTCGAAGAGTCGCTTTTCGTACCTTGGCGAAGCGCCTTCAGACCGTAAAAAGTCACAAGTGTTAGCGTAGCACCAAAAGCGACCCAGTTACGGGCGGGACGCTTCGACATATTGAACCTCCTTTTTAATATTAAAATATTTGTTTCATATTATTTTACCGAAAATCGAATGAAAGAAACCTATTTCGGCAATATTTTTCTAAGAATAGAAGAAAAAGAACAGACTTAGATGCGTGAAGCGATCGAGTTAGCGAGTTCAGCCAATTCCTCTGCCGTGTAATCGTCATTATGAACTTCCCATTTCGCGCCGAAACCATCTTGTTTATCGTGACGCGGAATGAGATGCAGGTGGAAGTGGGAGACCGATTGACCTGCTACTTTTCCTGTATTCGATAAGAGATTCATGCCAGCTGCCTCTGTCTCTTGTTGAAGTGCACGACTGATTTGCGGGATCGTCGCAAATACGTCTTGTGCTTGTTCAGGAGAGAGATCATACAAATTATCGGCATGTTGTTTTGGGATGACGAGCGTATGTCCTTTTGTCACTTGTGACAAGTCTAGGAAAGCGAGAACTTGTTCGTTCTCGAATACGATATGACCAGGAACTTCTTTGCGAGCAATTTTACAGAAAATACATGACTCTTTTTGCATGGAACGTTCACTCCTTTGGGTAAGATAATATTAGTATACGGAAAGTTTCCGACTTCCGCACGATTGACAGTCAAATTGAACCCGATACACTTAGAAACATACAGCTACTGAAGGGAAGGAGTGAACTGCATGGCATCACGAGTAGCCTCAACGGCTCAAAAAAAACGAAAACAGCGTCTGCTCGTCGGTAGCGTTATCGTCGTTGGTCTTTTCTTATTAGTTGCCTTTTGGTTTGGTCGTAACATACAAGAAGCGGCGAAAATGGAGAAAACAGACGAGCGTCTTGCTGTCTTATTAAAGGAAAAGGATCAGCGTGGGTTCCAAAAGCTAGTCACGATGAGCGGTAAGTCACTATCGATGAGTGAAGCGACGCGACTCGTTAGTTGGTTGACGGCTGATGCAGAGCGGACGGACCGGGTCATTGCACAAGTCAAACAGGATCAAGACGCAGGTAAGCAAGTGAAAACACATCTGTTTTCGTTACAAGAAGAAGATGGATGGCTTTGGTATGATCGGTACTCTCTTGATGTGAATCCTCAGCGGTTAACCGTTTCGAGTGATCTACCGGGAACCAAGGTTTCTTTAGATGGAGAAGAAGTCGGAACGATTGATCAGAAATCCCTTGAAATCAAGCGTTCTCCTGGAGAGTATGATGTTCAGGTAAGCGCGGAACAATCAGGACAGACCATCGAGGAATCAAAGACTATACAACTCGGAGATGAACCGAACGCGACAGCCGACTTTAAATTGGCGGATCGGTTCAATACGACCGTTTCGAACGAATATGCGGTCGATATCAAAACGTTACTTGAGACGGAAGTAAAAGCCCGGACTGGAAAAAGTATCGATACGATGACTGGTTATCTTGGACGTTCGCGTGATTCGTTTGAGAATACGTTCGGCACGCCTGATTCAACGGTTGCCAATCGAGCGCGATACGATGGATATGAAGTGACCTATCAGTCGGGGCAGGTGGAAGAGTTGTTAATTCGATTGAATAAGACTCCGGATGAACTTGAAGCCATCGCTGGAAAACCAGAAGGAAAGAAGCAAGAACAAGTCGGTACGATTTGGGAATATCCGTCTAGTTTTCTTGAAGGTGTGTTCGAATGGTTAAATTTACGGACGGAAAAGCGGGTCGTCGAGCGAGAGGACGGCATGTGGTTACAATTAAAAGACTAAAAAAAATCCTCGGACAGGATGTCCGAGGATTCTTGTTTATCGTTTATTCACCGCACGGAGAATGAACGATACGATAAGGATAAGGATGATAGCTCCGAGTAAAGCAGGAACGATTGCGAATCCGGCAACCATTGGACCCCAATCTCCAAATAATGCTTGACCAATTAATGCCCCAACGAAACCAGCGATGATATTACCGATGATGCCGCCTGGTACGTCTTTACCTAAAATTAGACTTGCTAACCAACCAATAATACCACCAACGATTAATGCCCATAAGAATCCCATTTAAAACACTCCTTTTCAATTTGAAATATATGATTACTTGCGTACTGCCCGGAGAATAAGTGAGACGATGAAGATCAAGATGACTGCTCCGAGAATAGCCGGAATGACTGCAAATCCACCAACTTTTGGTCCCATTGAACCAAAGATAGCTTGACCAATCATCGAACCGATGAAACCAGCGATGATGTTACCGATGATGCCACCCGGTACATCCTTCCCAATGATTAAACTTGCAATCCAACCGATGAGACCACCAACGATTAATGCCCATAAGAATCCCATTTTTAAACAACTCCTCTACATATTAGTTTTACCTGTTTTCAGGCAGTTATAAACACGTGTGAAAGTGAAAAAATCTGAAATCGTTCGTTCATTAAAAAAAGGACTAGAAGATTAGACCACTTGATAGAGAATAAATGAACGATTCATCGATTTCACTTTCGATTTGCATGTAAATCGTTTTCATATATTGATGTAACGATTACACTTAGAGTAATTACCGAAAAAACAAGTATTAAAACATTATATTTAAAAAAACTACTCGTTACGCTAGAAAAACGAAGCGAGTCTACTTTACGATTAGTCTAAAGGGAGTGGCAAATATGTTATTAGACATTAAAGGTTTGTCAGGAGGATACGGGTCAAAAACGGTTCTGCATGACATCAATATCGAAGTCGATCAGGGGGAACTTGTTGGTTTAATTGGTTTGAACGGTGCCGGAAAATCGACGACAATCAAGCACATACTAGGTCTTTTACCAGTCAAGACGGGATCCGTTCGAATCAATGGATTGGATTTAGCGACGAATGAAACCGAGTATCGTCGTCAAGTCGCGTATATTCCGGAACAGCCGATGTTATATGAACAACTGACGTTACGTGAGCATCTTCGTCTGATGGCGCAAGGATATGACGTCGAAGAGACGATTGCGACAGAACGCGCGCAACATTACGCTGAACGACTCCGAATGACGAAGCAACTAGAATGGTTTCCAAGTGTCTTCTCAAAAGGGATGAAGCAAAAAGCAATGATTTTATGTGCACTCGTCACAGGCAGTGAGCTGTTAATCGTCGATGAACCATTCGTTGGATTAGATCCGCTCGCGATTCGTGAATTACTTCAGATTTTTAGTGAACTCAAGCAGGACGGTAAAGGGATTTTAATGTCGACGCATATCCTTGAGACAGCCGAGCGTCACTGTAATCGATTCGTGCTCTTACATGAGGGGCATATTGCAGCGGAAGGAACGACAGCTGCTTTACGAGCCCGATATGGACTGCAAGATGGAACGCTGGATGATCTCTACGTTGCCGCGATCGAGGAGGCGGAACGATGAACAGCCAGTCCTTATGGAAGGAACGATATCAGGCGGCGATGACGGAGACCGCGAAATATACAAGGTACATGGCGAATGGCGGACTGTTATTCACCGTTTACTTCGTTATTTTGTACGGTTTAGTCGTCTACGGTCGTTTCCTCGATCAACTCGATCCATCGTTTCCTGGTCGATATCTCATGGCAGCCTTATTTCTGATTTTACCGCTCTACCGGACAAGTCGGACGTTTCTCGTCGAAGCGGATCAAGTGTTTCTATTACCGGTATTAGCGAAGTTATCAAGTTTCATGCAACAAGTACGAGCGTACAATGCGGTCTTTGGGATCATTCGTGCCATAATTCCGTTTTTAGCAGTCGTTGTCCTTTATGTCCGAACGGAACAGACGACACCACTTGAACTTGTTTTACTTGGAGCAGCGCTTGCTTTGTTCGGAGCGGCTGCGAATTTATCAAAGCTTGAAGGTATCGCACATCGGACGGTGTTACTGTATGCGTTTGGAGCGGCGCTACTCGTCATCATCGATATGGCGTGGATGACGATCGTCGTCGCACTTCTCTTAATGGTCGTACTCCATTTGAAGCGTCAGGACCATCTTCCTCTACGCGAATGGATTGCACTTGAGCAGGAATCGCGCGATCGATTTTATCGATTAGCGAATTGGTTCGTCGATGTTCCCCATTTGACAGCAACGTATAAACGGCGTCGTCTCTTAAGTAGCATGGTCGAGCGGATTCCACATCGAGCGCAAACGACATTCGATTACTTGTATGTCAAACAGTTCATCCGGAGTGGAGACGGGATCGGATTGATTGTTCGTTTGACATTAATCGGGGCTGTGTTCATGTGGTTAGCAAATGGCAACGAGTTGTTCGTTGCGCTTGCAATCCCTGCGTTTGCAGGACTGACAAGCTTTCAGTTAGCACCGTTCACGAAGGCAGTAGACCAACATCTATTGACTCGTCTATTACCGTTTGGAAATGCTGTACAGGCGAAACGGAAAATCATTCGTTTCGCAGCAATCAGTCAATGTATCGTCTTGACGCTACTCGGATTCTTTTTAAGTGGATCCCTCTATGTCGTTGGTGGTGCAGCCTTGGCGCTTGTAATTGGTGAATACTACGCTCGAAAATAATAAACAAGAAAGAGCCTACGCGATGAATCCATCGCGTAGGCTCTTGTTCGTTATCAATCATTAATTGACACGTTCGTTTGAGAGATCTTCTTCTTCGACCATACGTAATTCTTTGCTGACAGGAGCAGGGAGATCGTAAGAAGCTTGACCATGTTCTGCGACGTCAAGTCCACGTAGTTCATCTTCGCGTGTGATCCGAAGACCAATCGTAAGGTCGAGAACTTTTAAGAATGCGTAACTTAAGACGCTGACGATGACGACGGCAAAGACGACACCAAGTGCTTGAACACCGAGTTGCGTAAAACCGCCACCATAGAAGAGACCAGCTTGTCCGATTCCTGTGATTTCAACGAGTCGTGGTGAAGCGAAGAATCCAGTTGCGAGTGTACCCCAGATACCAGCGACGCCATGAACGGAGAAGGCACATAGTGGATCATCTACACGGCTAGCGAGAAGAATACTCGTCCCATACGTGATCACACCAGCGAGGAAGCCGATGACGACAGCTGCCCACGGTTCAACGAAGGCACAGGCTGCTGTGATGGCAACGAGTGCAGCTAATACACCGTTGATGATCGACGGGATATCTGCGACACGACGGTGCCAGAATGAGATGGCAAGAGCACCGAGGGCACCTGCTGCAGTCGCCAGTAACGTCGTCAAGGCAACGTAACTAAAGAATCCATCTGCAATCGTTAGTGTCGAACCAGCGTTGAAGCCGAACCAACATAACCAGAGGATGAAGGCACCGACGACAGAATAGATGACGTTGTGTCCGAGTAACGGTGTTTTTTCAGCACCGATTCGTTTCTTAAGCAGTAAAGCAGCAACAAGTGCAGCGATCCCACCTTGTAAGTGGACGACCGTTGACCCAGCAAAGTCTTGCATCCCGAGCGAACCAAGGAATCCACCTGCCCAAACGGAACGAGCGATGATCGGATAAATGATAGCAACGAAAAACGTTCCGAACAACAGGTAGACGGATAATTTAGCACGTTCTGCGAATCCGCCCCAAGCGATCGCGAGGGAGACAGCGACGAATGAGAGTTGGAAGAGGAACTTCACATCAATCGTGATGTTTGACCAATCAAGACTGCTGAATCCTCCTTGTAATAAAAATCCTTCCGTTCCGATGATGGAATTGCCATCACCGAACGTCAATCCGAATCCGATTGCCCAAAAGGCGAGAGCGGCAACTGAGAAGCTGATGATTTGTTTGACGGCGACGTGACCCGCGTTCTTCGCTCGTAACATCCCTGTTTCTAGCAGTAAGAATCCGATTTGCATCGTAAAGACTAGTAGTGCTGCGAATAAGACATAAAACGTATCGACTGAGATAGCGAGTTGTTCCAGTTTCATTGTCGTTCCTCCTTTATCCATTTAAAGTATGTGTTTACTTTAGACGGAAATACTTTCGAAGAAACGTGTTGTGTCAGAAAATCTAACATGGTATTTTTGTGGAAAGGAGTGACGAAGATGAACTACCGTGAGAAAAAGGTGATGTCGATCGGAATCGTCTGTGAATTGACCGGCTTGTCAGAACGTCAGATTCGTTACTATGAGGAACGGAAGTTAATCTTTCCAGAACGGACAAATGGAAAGACACGAAAATATTCGTTTACGGATGTCGAGCGACTCGTCGAAGTCGCGGAAAAAATCGAGGATGGCTGGCGCACGCACGAAATTCGAGAAAAAGAACGCAAGGTAACGGAACAACAACGTTCTGACTTGATTCGTGGTCAGTTGAATGCTGCATTCGGTCTTTACAAGAAACAGTGAACATTTCATGAACTGGTAACAGAACTGTCATTTTGTAAACGATTTATTGGCACAGACTTCTTAATTTCAGATATAATGTTTCTGTGTTCACAAACTTATCGTACGTTTTTTTGGGGCGTTAGAACGAGTATAAAGGGGTAGTTATGATGAAGAAATTCAATGATACGTTTTTGCGGGCGATCCGTGGCGAGCAGATTGATCACGTTCCCGTCTGGTACATGCGACAAGCAGGTCGTTATCAAGCGGAATATCGTGAAATCAAGAAGACGCGGACGCTTTTCGAGATCACACATGACTCGGAACTAGGCGCATATGTGACAGAACTACCTGTAAAACAATTAGGGGTCGATGCAGCGATTCTGTACAAAGACATCATGACGCCACTTCCATCGATGGGTGTTGACGTCGAAATCAAGAGTGGCATCGGGCCAGTCATTGCGAATCCGATTCGCACGATGGCAGATGTAGAAGCACTGCAACCTTTCAACCGTGAAGATATTCCGTATATCTATGAAACAATTCGTTTGTTACGGGAGCGACTCGAAGTACCGTTGATTGGTTTTTCCGGGGCACCATTCACGCTCGCGAGCTATATGATTGAAGGTGGTCCTTCGAAGGGATACCATAAGACGAAAGCATTGATGTATGGACAACCTGAGGTATGGCATGCCTTAATGGAGAAACTAGGTGACATGGTCATCGATTACATCAAATCACAAGTAGATGCAGGAATCCAAGCGTTCCAAATCTTTGATTCATGGGTCGGAACGACAAGCCGGAAAGATTATGTCCGTTACATCAAGCCGACGATGGAACGCATTTTCACGGAATTAAAAGACACAGGCGTGCCGATGATCATGTTCGGTGTAGGAGCGAGTCACTTGGCGGAGGAATGGCACAGTTTACCGTTAGACGTCGTCGGACTTGATTGGCGTTTGTCGATCGACGAAGCGCGTGAGCGTGGACTGACGAAACCTGTCCAAGGAAACCTCGACCCATCTTATCTGTTAGCGCCATGGGATATCCTTGAAGCAAAAACGAAGGAGATTCTCGACATGGGAATGAAGCAACCAGGCTTCATCTTTAATCTCGGTCACGGCATCTTCCCGGAAGTCGATCCAGAAGTATTGAAACGTTTGACTGCATTTATCCATGATTATTCGAAAGAAAAAATGGAGGTAGGAAAATGAAGACGTTAGGACTACTTGTTATGGCGTACGGTACGCCATATAAACCAGAAGATATCGAGCGTTATTATACGCACATCCGTCGCGGACGCAAACCGTCTCCAGAAGCATTGGCAGAGTTGACGGAACGTTACGAAGCCATCGGTGGTGTCTCACCACTCGCACAAGTCACGATTGATCAGGCTGAAGAGCTACACCGTCAATTGTCTGAGAAATATGCTGGTGAAATTGAGTTCAAGCTCTATCTTGGTCTGAAACACATCGAGCCGTTCGTTGAGGATGCTGTCGAGCAAATGGCAAAAGACGGCATCACGGAGGCGGTCACGGTCGTTTTAGCACCGCACTATTCGACGTTCAGTATCCGTTCATACAATGGTCGTGCGAAGGAAGTCGCGGACAAGCACGGTATTCATTTAGCATCTGTTGAATCGTGGTACAAAGAAGAAGCGTTCCTCGATTGGTGGGGTAAAGAAATCCGCAAGACGTTCGACGCTTTACCAGTACCTGAAGAGAAAGCTGTCCTTGTCGTTTCAGCACACAGTCTGCCTGAGAAAATCATCGCAAACGGTGATCCATACCCAGAGCAATTGAAAGAAACAGCCGAATTGATCGCACAACGTGCAGGTGTACCGCACATGATCACAGGCTGGCAATCGGCTGGACAAACGCCAGAACCATGGCTTGGACCAGATGTTCAGGATTTGACGCGTGATGTTTACGAAGAAAAAGGATACGAAGCATTCGTCTACGTACCCGTTGGTTTCGTTGCCGATCACTTAGAAGTACTGTTTGATAATGATTACGAGTGTAAAGTCGTCTGTGACGAACTCGGAATCCATTATGCGCGACCTGTCATGCCAAATGCGAATCCAGCTTTCATGAAGGCTGTCACGGAAGCCGTAGCGAAACAGGTGGGTAGTTATGTCCAGTAAACGTCTCGTCATCGTGGGCGGTGGTATATCAGGACTTGCAGCCGCCTATTATGCAGAGAAACAGTTTCCGGAAATGAATATCACGTTACTCGAGGCAGAAGGTCGTCTCGGTGGTAAGGTGGCGACATATCGGGACGAAGGATTGACGATCGAGCGTGGACCGGATTCATACGTCGCTCGGAAACACGTGCTGACGGATCTCATCGAAGAGATCGGATTAGGGGAACAACTCGTTCGCAATAACACGTCGCAAGCGTATATCTTGGATGTGCGCGGTCTCCACCCGATTCCAAAAGGTGCCGTCATGGGTATCCCGACCGATTTAGAGTTATTCGCAGAGACATCTCTATTGACGGAAGAAGAAAAAGCAGAGGTGTCAGAACGCTTGCTTCACCCTGCTCCTGATTTGACGATTCCGGAAACGGACATTCCATTAGGGGAATACCTGCGTCCGCGTCTTGGAGATGCGCTCGTTGAGAAGTTGATCGAACCGCTTCTTTCAGGCATCTATGCGGGTGATATCGACCGGATGAGTACGTTTGCAACCTATCCGCAATTTGTTGCCAATGAACAAAAAGCAGGAAGTTTGTTCGAAGGAATGCGTCTCATGCGTCCGCTTGACCAACAACAAGGTCCGACGCTCAAAGCGACAGGTCAATTCTTGTCACTTGCTACTGGACTTGAATCCCTTGTCGAGCGGCTAGAAGGGGTGCTTGAACGGACAGAAATTCGTCTTGAGACACCACTTCGCTCCATTGAACGGGAAGAAGATGGGCGGTATCGTCTCGAAACGGATCATGGTCCAGAGTATGCCGATGATATTTTGTTGACGATTCCGCATCACCAAGTCGTGTCCCTGTTACCAGAAGCGACGCTTCCAGGGCTTGCGAACCTTTCGACACACTCAACGGCGACGGTTACGTTGATTTTCGATAAAGAAACTGCGTTACCGATTGATGGAACAGGATTCATCGTCAACCGTCGGGCACCGTATTCGATTACAGCATGCACGGCGATTGATCAAAAGTGGAATCATGCGGCACCAAATCATACCGTGCTCCGTGCCTTCATCGGACGCCCCGGAAAAGATGCACTCGTTCGTGAATCAGATGAAGTGATTGAACGCGTCGTCTTAGAAGACCTTGAAAACATCTGTGGTCGTCCATTGCAACCGGAACGTGTCGTCATCAGTCGTCTATTAGACGGCTTACCGGCCTACACGGTAGGACATGCACAGCGGATTCAAGAAGTGCGAGAAATCGTCTCTTCTCACTATCCACACATTCATTTAGCCGGACTTGCTTATGATGGTGTTGGATTGCCAGACTGTGTGGCAGGTGTCAAAGCGACGCTTGAACAAATGGCGTTACAACAACCAGAACCATGTCCAGAATCATGACACACCTAAACCTTTTTGAAGCTAGCAGTGCTTCAAAAAGGTTTTTTTGTCTTCAGAAGAATGATGAGGAAAGAAACGGGAATAAGAGACAGAGGAATCAAAATCGAAGAATACCGTTAAAACGGGAGGGAATCGTATGGTGGAAGTATGGAGTACATTCACGATCATCATCGTCTACGGATTGCTCATCATGAATATCTTGGCTGTTCTGACAGTTATTTTTCTCGAACGGCGCGATATTGGTGCGACGTGGGCATGGGTATTCATCTTGTATTTCGTTCCGCTCGTAGGATTTCTCGTCTATCTGTTTTTCGGAAGACTGTTGAAAAAAACGAATTTTTATCGTGTCACGGATGAAGAACAACTGGAACAGGATAGACGGATTGCCTTACAGAAAAAAGAACTTGTAACGATGGGACGGCACCCGATGATTCAAAAGCACCGGGATATGATTCGGATGAACCTGATGTCGAACGGTTCGTTACTCAGTCTCTCCAATCAACTGCAGATTCTTTCGGATGGCGAGCAGAAGTTCAATCGGATGATTCAAGATATCCGCCAGGCTGAGCATGAAGTGAATATCCAGTACTACATCATTCAGAAAGACCGCCTCGGGTTAGCGTTGATCGATACATTAACCGATTGTGCCCGTCGAGGAATCAAAGTCCGTCTCTTGTATGATGCTGTCGGATCACGCAGTCTCAAACGGACGGATTTCAAGGATTTACTCGCACACGGCGGAGAAGTGTTTGCCTTTTTCCCATCGACGATCGGATTCGTTAATTTTCGATTGAACAACCGCAATCACCGTAAATCTTGTATCATCGATGGTCGAATCGGTTACATTGGTGGGTTCAACGTCGGTACGGAATATCTCGGGATCGATGAAAAGTTTGGCTACTGGCGAGATACACATTTTCGCTTGGAAGGTGACGTCGTTCACGATCAGCTTGATCGCTTTATTCTCGACTGGAACCAAGCAAGTGACGTCTATACGGAAAAATCTTTGTTTTACTATGGAACGCACAGGATTCAGGATATATTACCGATGCAAATCGTCACGTCGGGTCCGGATTCCCGTTCAGAATATTTGAAGCTTGCCTTGATTAAGATGATTAACGAAGCAAAACGGACGATTTACATCCAATCGCCTTATTTCATTCCAGACACGAGTTATTTAGATGCGTGTAAGGCAGCTCTTCTGTCCGGAGTGGAAGTGCGAATTATGATCCCGAACAAACCGGACCATCCATTTGTTTACTGGGCAACGACTGCTGCTGTAGGGGAACTACTATCTTACGGAGCTAAAATCTACACGTATGAACCTGGATTTTTACATGCGAAGACGATCGTCGTCGATGGCGAGGTTGCTTCGGTTGGAACGACGAATATCGATGCACGAAGTTTTCGGTTGAATTTTGAAATGAATACGATTGTCTATGATCAGGAAGTAACGATTGAACTAGAACGGCTCTTCCTCGCCGATTGTGAGGTATCAAAGCTCATGACGGTCGATTCGTATGCCGCGCGTTCAAGAATGATTAAATTCAAGGAAAGTATTTCGCGTTTGTTGTCCCCGATCTTGTAAACCGCGTTTACGACCAGTCAAAATGTGAAAAATGGTATAGTGGTATGGAAATAGAAAAAGAGGAGAGTGAAGACGATGGCAAATCCAATCAAACTACTCGTATCAGACATGGATGGAACCGTTCTTTCGGGTAAACAACGAATTGAACCGGAAACGATTCAGGCAATTGAAGCAGCACGCGAACAAGGTGTCGAGTTTGCAATCGCGACAGGACGTAACTACTTAAATGCAAAAGAATTAACAGATGCAGCAGGAATCCACTGTCCGATCATCGCGTCAAACGGGGCACGTGTGATGACCGTCGATGGAGAAGAGTTGAGTGCGACGACGTTAACGACGGAGCAAGCGCAACAAATTTACGGCATCATCAGTCAATATGAAGTCTTCTTCGAGATGTTCTGTGATCAAGGACTCGTGACAGCACAAGGGGCGACAATCGATGCAGCCTACGATTCGTTGAAAGAGTTGAGTGAAGAGAGTGATCGGGCAAAACAAGTGCTCGATTTCTTCCACGATCGCTATTATGTCCAAGAAGACGTCAAGATGATTGATGGATTCCGATCGTACATTCGCAACCAAGCAGGACAAGTGTTCAAGTTCATCTCGTTCTCGTTTGATCAAGAATTAATGAAAAAGATTTGGCAGGAAATCGAGCAGAAGGTCGACGGTGTCTATGTCACGTCGTCAGGACACGATAATATCGAAGTCATGGCAGCTGGGGCCGATAAAGGAACGGCAGTTAAAATTCTTGCCGACCACCTTGGTGTTCCGATTGAACAAGTCGCTGTCATCGGTGATAACTTGAACGATATCCCGATGTTCAAGGTTGCCGGCAAGGCGATTGCGATGGGGAATGGTCATGATGAAGCAAAAGCGATTGCCCATCACGTGACGAAAACAAACAATGAGCACGGCGTCGGATATGCGATTCAGCAGTTGGCGTCCCGCGCTTGGTAAGGGGGACGTTTCATGTTTAAGGCATTCAAGGAGTTCGCCTTTCGCGGAAATGTGATTGACTTAGCGGTCGGGGTCATTCTCGGTGCTGCCTTTAGCGGGATCATCAAGTCGCTTGTCGACAGTGTCTTCATGCCGTTGATCGGAATCATCATCGGTGGCATTGATGTCAAAGGCTTGTCAGTCATGGTCGGAAACGCGGAGTTACAGTATGGTCAGTTTCTTCAAGCAAGTATTGAATTCTTGTTGATCGCATTTGCTCTGTTCCTCTTCGTCAAGGGCATCACTTCGTTCCGAAAGAAAGAAGAAGTCGTCGAAGAAGAGGCAGCGCCAACGACAGAAGAAAAATTACTGACAGAAATTCGGGACGCCTTGGTTCGTCAGAATGAGTCATCGACGAAAAATTAACGGATACAACAAAGGCTGACTCAAAAGTCAGCCTCTACAAAGATAAAGGTGGCAGAATAAAAATCTGCCACCTTTATCTCGTAACAAAAAGAATGACGCGTCACACGTCACTCCTACAGGAAAAAGCGCATTATGCGCTGTCAGAGACAAACAAGACCCGCTTTCCTGCTGAATGAAGCAGGAAAACTGGCTTGTGTCTCGCCTGAGGAAAGAGCGTGAAAAGACGCGTCATTCTTTTTTTGAGTCAGGTCCATTTTAAATCATAAAATTTCGAGTAATGCATTTTCAGAGCAGACTTGTAACGAAAGCTGTTTTTTCATTCCTTGATCAAATGAAATTTCTAGCACGTCGTCAACCAGGTGCAAGACGGTTCCAGGACCAAATGCTGTATGCGAGACACGCATGTTCTCAGTGATCGGTAGTGGAGGAATGCTAGCTCGCGCTGTAACAGCAGGGCGATGGTGCTCTACTTTTCGTTTTGCAGCGTCAGGCGTGACAAGACGATGGACGTCTTCGACGAATGGCGAGACATCAAATGATTTTGATTTAAAACGATAGGACAGGAGATGTAGTTCATGTCTTGCCCTTGTCATGCCGACGTAAAACAAGCGCGCTGCTTCTTCCATATCATCGAGTTGCCCATTCTTATAAGCTTTAATCGTATCAGCTGACGGTAGAATCCCTGCGACGAGATCGATCATGAAGACACGATCGAATTCGAGTCCTTTCGCACTGTGGAAGGTCGAGAGGGTGACCGCATTTTGATTTTTATTTTGTTTCGCATCACGCATTAACTGTTCAAGATGCGATATTCGTTCGCGAAAGGCAAGTAACGTCGGTACATCGCTTGCGATATTATCGATCGTATTCAATGTTTCGAGCAGATGATCGAGGCTAAAACCAAGACTCTCACTCATTTTCCGTAAATTCTTTTCGTATCCTAATTCATGACGAATGAGGGAAAGCGCAGCAGACGGACGAACGGTCTGAATGGAAGCAAACGTCCGTTTCATTTGCTGGAGTTGTTTCTTTTGATAGAACTTCATCTCGATTTTATTTATAAGCAGATCAAACAAAGACTCACCCGTACCGAACTGCTGCAATTGAGCCAGTTGCGCTTTTGAGATATACCCGGCGAATTTCGTATGGATGGTTGCTAGAATCTCGATATCTGTTGGATCTTGTGCGAATGTCATGAAATTTAAAATATCCTTCAAAATCCAATGACTGAAGAATTTATGATCAACATCCTTAATGTAGAAAGGGATATTTGCTTGATCTAACGCATTCATGACGTTAATTGAAGAAGCGTTGTTGCGATATAAGATGGCTACTTCACGATAATTTGTCTCTGTCCGTAACTGATTCAACAGATAGCGGGTCTGATCTTCATAAGTCGGTAGCGTCTCTAAGATGATTGGACGAACAGCAGCGTTCTCCGTGAACATCTGTTTCGGATAGCGTGCTTTATTGCGCTGAATGAATTGGTTCGCGACGGATACGATGTCTTGAGACGAACGATAATTTTGCTCCATATAAAGAATCGTCGCATTCGGATACGTATCCTTGAAATGAAGGATTTTCGAAGCATCTGCACCACGCCAACTGTACAGTGTTTGGTCATCATCCGCGACGACACATAGACGGTTGTGTGGTAAGGCTAACTTCTCGACCAATTGATGCTGGACGAGTGACGTATCCTGACTCTCATCCGTTAAAATATAGTCAAAGCGTCGCTGATAATGTTGCAACAGACGACGGTCTTGCTCCAAAATCGTATTTGCATACGTCAACATATCGTCAAAGTCGAGTAACGGATGTAAGGGATCACGCGACTTAAATTGTTCATATGCCACATAGATATCAGGAAAATGTTTAATCGTCGTCGGTACTGCCTTGATTTCCTTTAAAGACAGGAGACGGTTCTTGACGAAGGAAATCATCCGTAATAACTCATCCATCTGATCATCAGTAATGACACTCCGATTCATTTCCTGGAAAATACGCCGGAGTAACATGCGTTTATGTGGCGCATTCGGATGTTGTTGATCCATCGGTCCTTCGATGATCGTATAGGAGAGACGTTGCTGGGATGTATGATCCCGAACGACTTGAAAAGCAAAACTATGGATCGTTGAAAAAGCTGCCGTTGTTCCGATTAGCTCATGGAATAAGTGATAAAATCGATCCGCCATCTCACGCGCTGCCGCTTTACTGAAGGTCAGCCCTAGAATACGATGTGGTTCGATCTTTTTTTGTAAAATCAAATAGGCAATTTTAAAATTAAGCGTCGTTGTTTTTCCAGAGCCGGGTGAGGCGAGTAACAGCAACGGACCATGGTCATGTTCGATTGCCTGTTGTTGAACAGGATTCAGTTGAATGCCGGTCAATCGCTCCATCTGTTCGAAAAAATCTTCATGCATGATACAGTTCACCTCGAGCGTATTAATTTCGCGTCCAATAATCGAACTTTCCCTAGTGTATCATTTTTAGTGTCAGGAGTGGATTACGGAAAGAAGAACCGTGGAATAAAGAGACAAGAACCTATTGGATGTTATGTAAGACGAGTACCCTAAAAGACTAGGCAAATGGACACAAAAACATTAAAATGGGAATAGATGTAAGAGAGTACTCTCTTGTCCTGTACAAAGAGGGAAGGCGGAATGAGAATGTCTGTAGTGAAATTACACATGTATACGAATGAACATTATGAACAATGTGAGGCGTTCATTCTTCCAGAAGAACAAGTCCAGTTTACTTCTTTTCCGACGGATGTCGTCACAGATGCAGTTGCCCATCCAGATAAATTCCCGGTCGTCATCAAAAAAGACGATCTCGTCGTCGGATTTTTTATTCTCCATCTCAATCCCCCTAAAACACATCGAACACATGAACAAAGTGTCCTGTTACGTGCCTTTTCCATTGATGTACGCCATCAACACCAAGGATACGCGAAGGAGGCAATGATGCAGTTGCCAGAGTTTGTCCATCATCATTTTCCAGAAGTCACAGCGATCACACTGGCAGTCAATAAGAAGAATATTGCTGCAAAATCATTGTATTTCAAGACGGGATACGTCGATACGTTACAGTCCGTCATGGGTCCGATTGGGGAGCAACACATCCTTGCATTTGATTTAGAAAAAGAACTGCGATTGAAGCATTGAATTAAAAAAGCATTTTCCTGATTCTATTCAGGAAAATGCTTTTTGTTCATTTAAGATAAATCAAAAATGGATAGATGGGCAGTCGCTTCACCAGAGAAGGCGATCCCACGACTGGATGCTTTCGGGAAGATGCGTCCAGATGCAACGGCTTCTCCATCGTTCAGGAAAAGTTCAAATGAAGAACGATCTACGAACAAACGTAATGTATGCAAGTCTTTTGTAAGGACAGTCGACCGCGATGTACCAAATGTTTCAGCAGGGACTTCCGCGCCTGAACGGCTTCGATCGATCGTAAATTGACGTGATACAGCATCGTAGTGGAATACCGTCTCTTCTGTAGCGTCTTGACGAATCGAGAAGCGGAACGAGTCGGACGACAGCTTCAAGTCTGTCATCATGAGTTCGAAAATCTCGGCTTCCGCAATCGTCACATCTTGCTCGAAAAGAATCGTTTCGTCAAACAGTGTCTCTTTTCGTAGCTGTGTCAGTTCACGGACAGGTCGTTGACGAAGTTGTCCCTGTTCGATCGTTAATTCACGTGGCAATGTCAAAGCATGTGCCCAGTTATAGATGTCAGAAGGATAACTAATATCCGGTAACCCCATCCAACCAACAAGAATCCGTCGACCATCTGCCGCTTCAGTTGTTTGTGGCGCGTAGAAGTCAAATCCGAAATCGAGTTCTTGGAACGATTCGTGTGTGAATGTTAAGTCGGGTAAAGCTAACGGTTCACCGATGAAATAACCGGACTGGAAGATATTTTGATAGTTCGTACCATCCGGTTCAATCCCTTGAGGACTAAAGAGGAGAACACCTTTTCCATCGAGTTCAAAATAATCAGGACATTCCCACATATAACCGAATGTTGGATTGTTCGTCTGTAATTCACCGAGGAATGTCCAGTGCTCTGCATCTTGAGACTGATAGATGACAGTACAACCCGTCAAGTCAATGCGCTGTGCACCAATGATGCAGTACCAGGTACCCGATGCATCTTGGAAGACTTTCGGATCACGGAAATGTTCCGTATATCCTTCAGGAACGTTTGGGATAGCAGGTGGTAAATGTTTTTCGATTCGTCCATCCGAGCGGAGATGACCGACGATCTGGCTCGTATGGCGATTCCAATCCGCATCCCGTTTATTGCCGGTATACATGATGTGCACTTGATCATCTTTAATGAAGCCACTACCGGAATAAGCACCGTGCGAATCAGGATCGTCATTCGGGATCAAGGCGGCTCCTTCATCGAACCAATGTACAAGGTCTTTTGATGTCATGTGATACCAGTACTTCAGCCCGTGTACGGGTCCGAGTGGAAACCATTGATAAAACAAATGATAGAGACCATCATGATAGACGAAGCCGTTCGGATCATTCAAAAGTCCGGTCGGAGGTTGGATATGGTAAGAAAATCGCCAAGGAGATGTGCGAACTTCTTCCTTCATCGCTTGGTAGACGCTCGGATCGACATCCGAGAGGGGACGGTATCGTGCTTCACGTGTCCATTGATTCATGTTGACAGCTCCTCGTTGAAAAATTATACGCTTCTCGTTCACCTTACGGAGGAGAGCAGCGCTTGTCAATCCTCCGTCCTGAATGGTCAATGAACGGACATACATCCTCTACCGTTTTGCTTCGAACGATAGAGCGCTAAATCAGCATGATGCATGACTTGTTCGAGTGATTCTCCTGTCACCTGTTCGGCGACTCCGATACTCATCCCGATGTGGACGGTTTGTTCTTCTAAGTGATACGGCATCGAGACGTGAGCGATCCATTGTTCACCTAAGTATCGTGCTTCTGTTAAGGATTGAGTCGTCAAGACGATGATGAACTCATCGCCGCCCAGACGAGCCACGAATCCACCCGGTGGAAGCAATTGTTCGAGACGTTGACTGACTTCGATCAGCAGGAGATCACCTAGCGCGTGACCATACGTATCATTGACTGATTTAAAGCCGTCTAAATCAAGGCAAAGATAGATAGAATGCGTTTCTGCAGGCAATTGTTCGATGTATTGAGCGAGACCGTTGCGGTTCGCGAGACCAGTCAGGCTATCGCGTTGTGACAAGCGTTCAAACGTTAATTTCTCTTGTTCGGTATGTAGCAAGCGATGAATCAGTCGTTGTAAGGCATCCGTCAGTGTCTCGATTTCTCGGATTCCACGATGATTCGGGAGTGATTTTGATGGATCATCCTGCATCTGTTGTGCGGCATGCGTGATTTTTAATAATGGTCGTGTCAATAGCTTCGCTAACATCCAGCCAAGTACGGCTGTAACGAAAGAGGCAATCAAACCAGCGATGAAAATCGTTTGACGTAAAGCATCGGCATCAGCGAACGCAATCGAAGTCGGTTGACGTACGAGAACCGTCCAACCTAAGCCATCGTAATCCTTGTAACCTCGGCTTGTGCTTTGACCAGAGACAAATTCTTTCCCTTGCCAGGAAGCGGTCGCAGAAGCATTCGAAGTCAGCGTTACGCTATCGGGTAATGTTTTACCGCTCCATCCGCTTGGTCCAAGTAAAATCGTTTTTCGATCTTGACTAATGATGAAGACATCGACTTGTTGGAGAGAGGAAGTAGCACTCTGAAAGCTTTGTTCAATCGCTTTTGCCCATTCGAAACTGAGATGTGTTGCGAGGACACCAGAAAATCGACCCTGATCATATAAAGGTGTACTAATATCGACGAATTGGAGTGGCTCACCGCTTGGGTTCGGCAATAATTTTGCGAGTAGGACAGCTTCATGGACATCCCCGATGAATGGTTGTGATAAGGCTTGTTGGAAGACAGGGCGTTCCTTGATCGACGTTCCTTCAAGAATCTGGTTCGTTGACGCAACGACGTTACCTTCCGTATCTAATCGACCAATCCAAGAAAAGTCAGGAATCTGCCGTTGTAACTCTTCGAGTGTCCGTCGCGTTTCTGTTTTTTGTTCTGTTTGTTGAATCGTTGATAAGGAACCCAGCAATTTTACTTCGGCATAACGTGACCACATGTAATGATCAAGCTTATCAGATAGTTGGTGAGCGGTCGTTGACAGATTCATCCCGACTTCCGAATGGAGTCGGTTTGTTGCATGTTGACTAATGAAAAAAGTTAATCCGAGCGTCATGCTAAAAAATAGCAGGGAAATCAATCCCGCTAACAAAATATCAAAGCGAAGTGAGGGTTTGGACATTGTGTGATACTCCATTCATACGTTTTCATTTGTTTTTACTTACATCATACACGTAGACGTCTACGAGTTGTTCGCGGTTCGAGAAACTCGTTCGCACATAGCGGAAATCGTGTTTTTCCCAAAAACGACGGGCTCTTAAATTATCAGGTAAGACCGCGAGATGAATGTGAGGTTCCTGACTTAGGAATCGATCACAAAAAGCGGATAGTAACCGACTGCTAATTCCCGTACCGTGTTGAGAAGCATCCATTAAGAATAAACCGATCCAAGGTGTACCGTCTTTTGGATGCTTCGGTAGGTAGTCAATCAGTAAGACGGGTTCTCCGTCCACATATCCAATCAGCGATACGGTATCGGGATTTAAAAACTCTTCCTGTAAGGTCGAATCAGAGAGCGGAAGCACTCGTTCTTCTAAGAGCGCATATTCAGGAACGCTCGCGTACAACGATTGGATGATCGGAAAGTGATCATGTGTTACTTGTTCAAAAAGAATCATCTAGCGACTCCATTTTTTATTTTTAGTATAAAATTTCTGCTGTTACGCCTTTTTAATTGGAATCGGATTACATATTTGTAAGAAATGAAACTTATCCTTTAAAATCACGTACACTAATAGCATAGACAAAATATGAATGAGGAGGAAGAGCAGATGTTAAAGATTGAAAATATCTCAAAGCGTCTCGGGAAAGAGCAAATTTTAAAAGACGTCAGTTTTGAGGTATCCCCAGGAGAAGTGTTCGGCTTCCTCGGACCGAACGGAGCAGGGAAGACGACGACGATTCGCATCATCACGGGACTACTCGAGCAGGATGCAGGGAAAGTCACGGTCAATGGATTTGATGTCGTAGAAGAGCGTTCGAAAGCGTTGACGCAAATTGGAGCAATCGTGGAGAATCCAGCGTTTTATCCTTATCTGACAGGAAAACAAAACTTGGTTCATGCAAAAAACCTCATTCCGGGACTCGGTCAAGTTGATTATGATGCACTAGCACGACTCGTTGGTCTCGAAGGAAAGCTTTCAAAAAAAGTCGGAGAGTACTCACTCGGAATGAAGCAACGACTGGGAATTGCTCGTGCCTTGCTACATAACCCGCGCGTCTTGATTTTAGATGAACCGACGAATGGTCTGGATCCATCCGGGATTGCGGAGCTTCGTGAATATTTACGCCAAATGGCGCGTGAACAAGATATCGCGATTTTAATTTCAAGCCATATGTTGAGTGAGATGGAACAAATCAGTGATCGTTACGCGATCATCGATCAGGGTGTCATCAAGTCGGTCGAGTCCGTTCGTAATGAAACCGGAGCGAAAATCGCTCTACGTGTCAATGCGGAAGCGATGACAGATGTACTCGATGCCCTTCGCGTCGCAAACTACCCATCAGAAGTACTCGAGAATAAAATCATTATCACCGCACCGGAAAGTGAATGTCCAGCTATCGCTCGACTCGTCGTGCCGATTGCCGATTTACATGAACTGACCGTTAAACGCTTGACGCTCGAGGAACAATTCCTGCAAGTAACGAAAAAAGAGGGGGATTCACATGCTTTCGCTCATACAAAATGAATGGATGAAATGGTGGACGACTAAAAAAGCGAAAATCGTTTTAGCGCTATATGTCGTTATTGCAGTTGGTATTATCATCATTGCAAAGACGAATGATTTTGAGTTCACACGTTATGATTATTATTCATTAACGTTCCTTTTACTGACATCTCTATTAGGAATCATTACGATTGTCTTCACGGCAGAAGCCATCGGGAATGAAGTACGTTATGACACGATGAAACACTTATTAATGAGTCCGTATTCCAGAATGACGATTTACTTCTCGAAATTGATTTTCTCGATTTTGATCATGTTATTTCAATTCGTGTTCATCGCTGCGATCGTCTACGCAGGCTCATTTGCGTTTTCAGAAGCAGGAGATCCAATTCTGTTCCGAGATACGATCGTCGAAGTTGTCAGTCCGATTTTTACAATATTCATGACGTTATTCTTCTCATTGTTATTCCGTTCTGTCGGAATGATCATCGGCTTCACCGTACTGGCTCAGTTCTTTACGAGCATTGCGGGTAACTTACTGATTGGCTTCAAGCCAGCAATCGCTAAGTGGATCATATTCATGCATTTAGACTGGTCAATGTATTTCAAGGATTCTATGACCTATGGTACGAGTGAAGCGATGGGAACATCTTTGACATTCTCCGTCTTGTTCGTATTGGCACACATCATCGTCCTATTAGGTGCATCGATTCTTGTCTTCCAAAGAAAATCATATACGTAAATGAAAGAGCTCCTGCTGATAGATAAATTCGTCTATCAGCAGAAGCTCTTTTTCAGTATTCAAGAACTTGTTCGTTTAGGCGGACGTGCTGTAATCGGGAACAATTGCTGGAACCATTCGATTAGTGGACCGTTCAATAAGAGGAAAATGAAAGTTCCGACTCCGATGCCGATCAGTTCGCGTTCAATTAGTGAAAAGAGGCAAGCAATCACAAAAGGAATGCCGAGGCTGATCGTTGCTCCGAGCGATGTACTTTTAAAACGACTGATGAGTGACTTCATCAAGTAATCCGGTGGCATCAATACGAACCCGATTTGGAGATAGAGGGCGAGTCCAAGTGAAATCAACGGCATGCCGATCAACATGTACACGGCGCGCATCCACAATCCTTGTGGTGTATAAATCAATTGATGGATCGATAAGAAGAAATCAATCGCGGCGCCGAAAAGGACGACGAGTGCAAAACTAAGGACGATCGTCCACCAACTGAAGCGGCTTCCGAGAAAGAGTGTTGCAATCAAGGCGAGTACATGTAGGACGATGATCGCTAGTCCAACGGTTAACGGTGAGATTGCCGCGACGGCTTCACTCGCTGAAGTCCAAGGTGCACTCCCGATCGAGGCGGTCACCATGAAGCTGTTTCCTAAGGCGTTAATTAAAATAGAAAATAAATAGATGACAATCCGTTTTTGCTGACTCATTGACGTGCACAGACGGTAGGACTGCGCGTTCACCTCCTGAAAATAAATCGTTTCGTTAAGCTATACCCTAATCGTAGCGCTCTTTTCACTTATTTTCATGAAAAGAGCATTGCCTATTCCTTATGTTTCACGACATACTTAGGACACATTACGAATCAGGGGGGAGAACGTATGACATATTTTGGACAGAAGATCCTGCCTTCCGTTAGAAAATTAGAAGACTTTGAAAAGATGCTGAAGAGTCCATATGAATATGGGGTCTTACTCGAAATGCACGTATCGCGTTTAAAAGCAGTCTACGAGATGGCGCATCGTTACGACAAAAAAATGTTTTTGCACATGGATCTCGTTCAAGGATTAAAAAATGATGAATACGCAACGGAATACGTCTGCCAAGAATTGAAACCGTATGGTGTCATTTCGACGAAGGCAAGCGTCATCTTGAAAGCACGTCAAAAAAAGGTCAAGACGATGCAACGCATGTTCTTACTCGATTCGAGTTCACTCGAAAAGAGTTATCAACTTATGGAACGGACGCAACCTGATTACATCGAAGTGTTACCAGGGTTAATGCCAAAGTACATTCAAGAAGTGAAAGAAAAGACGGGACGTCTCGTTTTTGCAGGAGGACTCATCGATACGGTCGAGGAAGTTGAACAAGCGATTGAAGCAGGTGCCTCAAGTATCACGACATCGAATAAGGATTTGTGGCGTCATTTTGAACCACGCTCCTAATCGGGGTGTGAGGAAAATCATTCGGATTATTTGACAGCGTTTTCACTGGTTGTTATAGTGATATCAAGTTGATACAAAGTGACGGAGAAAAGGGAGATTCACGTGTGAGTCCTGCTTGAAGAAAATTCAAGCATGAACTGACGTGGATCTCCTTTTTATGTTGCTTTTTTCACATAACAAAAAGGAGGAATACACATGTCACCCTTACTAGCGGAATTTTTAGGTACAGCCTTGCTTGTCGCGCTTGGAAACGGTGTTGGTGCAGGCGTTAGTTTGACGAAATCGTTTGCGAAGGATGCAGGCTGGATCGTCATCACGTTTGCCTGGGGTTTTGCTGTGGCGATTGCAGCGTATGCCGTCGGTCAATTCAGTGGAGCACACCTTAATCCAGCAGTAACGCTTGGTTTAGCCTTTGACGGTTCATTTGCATGGGCGGACGTACCAGGCTATATCGTCGCTCAAATTGCCGGCGGGATACTTGGTGCAAGTCTTGTTTTCGTTCATTACTTACCACACTGGGCGGAGACGAAAGACCCAGCAACGAAACTCGGCGTCTTTGCGACGTCACCAGCGATTCCACATACATTTGCCAATCTAATGAGTGAAATGATTGCGACATTCTTACTTGTCATCGGGTTGTTATCGATCGGAGCGAATAAGTTCTCAGATGGTTTAAATCCATTGATCGTCGGTTTCTTGATCGTCAGCCTCGGTATGTCATTCGGAGGCACGACAGGATATGCGATGAATCCGGCGCGGGACCTTGGTCCACGTATCGCTCACTTCATCTTACCGATTCATGGAAAAGGATCTTCGAACTGGGGATACTCATGGATTCCGGTTCTCGGACCAGTTCTCGGTGGAAGTCTTGGCGGATTGTTTTATCGTTCGGTCTTCACAGGAAAAGATACACCGGCTTTTTGGGTTGTAGGACTTGTGACAATCGTCATATTAGGCTTATGCTATAGATTCGGTGTTCGTCCGAACAAAACAACGTCAGTGGAGTCAAAGTCAGCTTAACTTATTTAGATACAAAAGGATGGGGAAGAGATGGAGAACTACATTTTGTCATTGGATCAGGGAACGACGAGTACACGTGCGATCCTGTTTAATCGTGCCGGCGAGATCGTCCATTCAGCACAACAGGAATTCACGCAGTATTTTCCGAAACCAGGTTGGGTCGAACACAACGCAAACGAGATTTGGGGAAGTGTCCTTGCTGTCGTGGCGACTTGTCTGACGGAGGCGAACGTAAAGCCATCGCAGATTGCTGGTATTGGAATCACGAACCAACGTGAAACAGCTGTCGTCTGGGAAAAAGAAACAGGGAAACCGATTCACAATGCAGTCGTGTGGCAATCGAGACAAACGGCTGAAATCTGTGAAGCGCTTCGAGCAGCCGGTCATGCCGAGCTCTTCCGTGAGAAGACAGGTCTATTGATTGACGCTTATTTCTCTGGTACGAAAGTCAAATGGATTTTAGATCATGTCGAAGGAGCACGGGAACGTGCTGAACGTGGTGAACTATTGTTCGGTACGATCGATACGTGGCTCATCTGGAAATTATCCGGCGGAAAAGCACATGTGACCGACTATTCGAATGCAAGTCGTACGTTGATGTATAACATTCATGAATTAAAATGGGATGACGAGTTACTCGGCATCTTAGATGTCCCGAAAGCGATGCTTCCAGAAGTACGACCATCTTCTGAAGTGTACGCAGAGACAGCAGGGTATCACTTCTTCGGAGAATCAGTTCCGATTGCTGGAGCAGCGGGCGATCAGCAAGCCGCATTGTTTGGTCAAGCGTGTTTTGATACAGGAATGGCGAAGAACACATACGGTACAGGCTGCTTCATGTTGATGAACACAGGGGAAGAGGCTGTGAAATCAGATCACGGATTGCTGACGACGATCGCGTGGGGCGTCGATGGAAAAGTGGAGTATGCTTTAGAAGGAAGTATCTTCGTCGCAGGATCTGCGATTCAATGGTTACGTGACGGCTTACGTCTCATTGATGATGCCAAAGAATCAGAAGGATACGCAACACGCGTCACGTCTTCAGACGGTGTCTACGTTGTACCAGCATTCGTTGGTCTCGGTACACCTTACTGGGATTCAGACGTTCGTGGTGCCGTCTTCGGTTTGACACGTGGTACGGAAAAAGAACATTTCATCCGCGCGACACTTGAATCACTCGCTTATCAGACACGCGACGTCCTATCTGCGATGGAGCAAGATTCAGGGATCGAGATGAAAACACTTCGTGTCGATGGTGGAGCGGTTAAAAACGACTTCTTGATGCAGTTCCAAGGTGACATCATCCAAGCACCAGTTGAGCGTCCGGAAATCAATGAGACGACGGCATTAGGAGCAGCCTACTTGGCCGGTCTTGCTGTTGGATTCTTTGAGAACCGTGAACAAATTGCGACGCAATGGAAAAAAGAACGTCGTTTCGAGCCGAGTATGGCAAAAGAAGAGACGGATGCGCTCTACGGTGGATGGCAAAAAGCTGTTCAAGCTACGATGTTGTTCAAATGATGTGAGGTATGTTATAGTAAGGTCAAGTTAATAAATCGGTCGGAGAATATGGAGAGACCACAGCAACAGTTGACATAGTCAGCGTGTTTGTTGTGGTCTCTTTTTTTTCGAACCTAAACAGGAGGAACTATTCATGGCTAACCAACCATTTTCAAGCAAAAACCGTGCAGATGTCTATAATCGATTAACACGTGAAGAACTCGATCTACTCGTCGTAGGTGGCGGGATCACAGGTGCGGGGATCGCCCTCGATGCGGCATCACGCGGTATGAAGATTGGCCTCGTCGAAATGCAGGATTTCGCGTCCGGTACATCTAGTCGTTCAACGAAATTAGTCCATGGTGGTCTACGTTATTTAAAACAATTCGAAGTTCAAATGGTCGCGGAAGTCGGTAAAGAACGTGCGATCGTTTACGAAAACGGACCACATGTCACGACACCAGAGTGGATGTTGCTTCCGATGCATAAAGGCGGTACGTTCGGACCATTCAGTACGTCGATCGGTCTTCGTGTCTATGACTTCTTAGCAGGTGTTAAACGTTCTGAGTGGCGTTCGATGTTATCTGCGAAAGAAACATTGGCAAAAGAACCACTCGTCAAACAACAAGGTCTTAAAGGTGGCGGATACTACGTCGAGTACCGTACGGATGACGCTCGTCTTACGATCGAAGTCATGAAAGAAGCGGTTGAACACGGTGCACGTGTCGTCAATTATACAAAAGCAGAAGAAATCATCTATGATGCTGGGAAAGTCGTCGGAATGCGTGTGACAGATCTTTTGACAGGTGACGTGCATGAAATCCGTGCGAAAAAAGTCGTCAACGCGACAGGTCCATGGGTCGATGAATTACGTGAAAAAGATGGCTCTAAAGTCGGGAAACAACTTCGTTTGACAAAAGGTGTCCACGTCGTCATCGATCAATCGAAATTCCCACTCAAACAAGCGGTCTACTTCGATACACCAGACGGTCGGATGATCTTCGCGATTCCACGTGATGGAAAAGCATACGTGGGTACGACAGATACGTTCTTCGATAAAGATACAGCACATCCGAAGTTCACAGTCGAAGACCAAGACTACGTCCTAGACGCGATTCACTATATGTTCCCAGAGGTTAAAGTGACAGCAGAAGACGTAGAATCAAGCTGGGCTGGTGTACGTCCATTGATTTATGAAGAAGGAAAAGATCCTTCTGAAATTTCTCGTAAAGATGAAGTTTGGCAATCTGAGTCAGGTCTCATCACGATTGCTGGTGGGAAATTGACTGGATACCGTAAAATGGGCGAGCACGTCGTTGATCTCGTCGCTAAACTTTTGAAAAAAGAAGAAAACGTCGCATACGCACGTTGTTCGACGAAAAACATGCCAATGTCTGGTGGACACGTCGGCGGAGCAAAAGGATTTGCTGAATTCCTTAAAGCTCAAACAGCAACGAATGGTCTAACGACAGAAGAAGTTCAATTCCTTGCAAAACGCTACGGTTCGAACTTACCGAAAGTACTTGAATATGCAGCAGCATACGATGCGGCAACGACAGCTCTTCCACGTTCTGTCTATGCACAACTCCACTACAGCATCGAACATGAAATGGTCGCTCGTCCGATCGACTTCTTCATCCGTCGTACAGGCGCTGTCTTCTTCGACATCGCGTGGGCTCGTACTCACAAAGACGCGGTCATCAAAGAGATGAAATCTGTCTTGAACTGGACTGCAGAACAAACAGCTGCTTACACGAAAGAACTCGATATCGAAATCGAAGATGCAGCGCATGCACTCGTGACAGAATAAGTTTTAAAATGGTAAAGAACCAAGATGCAATGTCTTGGTTCTTTTTTGTATGAAGTCAAGGAGGTCTTGGGCGGAAAGATTGCAACTCTGCCTAGAGGCGACTATGCTTAAAGTATGATATCGCACAAAAAGGAGAGAACACAGATGAAAGTAGAAGTATGGTCGGATTATGCATGTCCGTTTTGTTATATTGGGAAGCGTCGCCTAGAACAAGCAATTGCGAATGAAAAGTTGGATGTCGAGGTCGAATTTAAAAGCTTTGAACTCGATCCAGATGCACCAGCAGTACCAACGCAAGGATTATACGAAATTCTTGCTTCAAAATATGGAACGACTCTCGAGCAAGCACGGAATATGTCGCAAGGTGTCGTTGATACGGCACGTCAGGAAGGCTTGCACTATGAGATGGATCGTGTCATCCCAGCCAATACATTCGAGGCTCATCGCCTGACTCAATTCGCTAAAAAACATGGTAAGATGAATGCAGTATCAGAAGCCTTGTTCACAGCGTATTTCATGAATGGAGAAGATTTAAATGACCCAACCATTCTGACACGGATTGCAGTAGATGCTGGACTTGCTGAAGCAGACGTCACAGCGTTTCTCGCTTCAGAAGAACTGGCGACAGATGTTCGAGAAGAAGAAGCAATGGCGCAACAACTCGGTGTTCGTGGTGTACCGTTCTTCGTCTTCGACCGGAAATATGCCATTTCAGGCGCACAACCAGTAGAGGCATTCGAACAAGTCTTCGCGAAAATTCGCCAAGAACAAACACTTGAAGTCATCGCTGAAGGTGACGCATGTGGTGTTGACGGCTGTAACTGATCAATTATGATTCCATCACAAAGGAGCATGAAACCCTTATGAAATTCATCTTCCATCCTGAGATTCGCGATGCGCGAATCAATCTCGCTGTTGAAGAATTCATCTTGAACAACCTGAACGTCAATGAAGAAGACTATTTCTTGTTTTATATCAACGGTCCGTCGATCATCGTCGGAAAAAACCAGAACACGAACGAAGAAGTCAATCTGAAGTATGTTGAGGAAAACGGCATCCACGTCGTCCGTCGTCTTTCCGGTGGTGGCGCTGTGTATCATGACGAAGGAAACTTGAACTTCAGTTTCTTGACGAAAGATGACGGAGATTCGTTTAACAACTATAAAAAGTTCACGGAGCCGGTTGTACAAGCGCTGCATAAACTCGGTGTCGAAGCGGAGTTATCCGGACGAAACGATATTCATGTCGGAAGCCGGAAAATCAGTGGGAATGCCCAGTTCACGACTAAAGGGCGGATGTTTAGTCACGGGACACTGATGCTCGATTCAAACATTGAAGAAGTCGTCAATGCGCTTGTCGTCAGTGAAGAGAAGATGCGCTCTAAAGGCATTAAATCAGTCCGGAGCCGTGTCGCGAATATTTCGGAATTTCTGTCAGAACCATTGACGATGGAACAATTCGTCGATCATCTCCTTGCTTCGATCTATGAAGGGAAAGAGATTGAACGGTATATTTTGACAGAAGAGGACTGGGATAAAGTACGTGCCATCTCGGCAGAACGTTATGGCAACTGGGAGTGGAATTTCGGAAAATCGCCGAAATTCGATGTCATCCATAAAAAACGATTCCCGATCGGGACGATTGATTTCCGATTAAACGTTAAAAAAGGCATCATTGAAGAAGCGAAGATCTACGGCGACTTCTTTGGTGTCGAAGATGCGGAAGAAATCGCACGGGCGCTCGAAGGTTCACGTTATGACCGTGCGTCTCTTCGCGAAGTGCTCGGTCGCTATGAATTGAAAAAATATTTCGGGGCTGTCGAACTTGATGAGGTCCTAGACGTTTTAGCGTAAGTCTTTATGGGAAAACTCTTTCTATCAACTGCATAGGGGGAGTTTTTTTCATGGGCTATAATAAAGATAATTTTTTAGAAGGTTCGTTGACGGACTTTATTGATTTTGAACGGATTTCAGAAGGGTTACCAAAAACGGAGGATCAACAACCGTTACCATATTATGAGCGTGATGATTATAAGGCAGCAGGTAAACTGGAAGGAAAAGTAGCAATCGTCACAGGCGGAAACTCTGGGATTGGACGCGCTGTCTCGATTGCTTATGTCCGGGAAGGTGCAAAAGTCGTCATCGCTTTCTACGGTGATCAAGAGGGCGCGGAAGAAACAAAAGCACGTCTCGAGGAACTAGGAGGCGAAGTCCTGCTCTCTCAAGGGGATATCGGAGATGCGGAGTACTGTGAAACACTCGTCCAAAAAACAATCGATCGTTTTGGTCGCTTAGATATCGTCGTCAATAATGCGAGCATGCAAAAACCTGAAGATAGTCTGAAGGACATCACAGACGAGTCGATGGAAAAGACGTTCAAGACGAATATCTTCGGAATGATGCGTCTTGCACGTGCTGCGCTACCGCACCTTTCACTCGGTTCTGCCATCATCAATACGACATCGTCGACGGCATACGAAGGGAACGCGCTTTTAATTGACTATTCTGCGACGAAGGGAGCCATCGTCAGCTTCACGCGGAGTCTTTCAATGAACTTAGCGAAAGAAGGAATTCGTGTTAATGCCGTAGCACCAGGCCCAATCTGGACGCCGCTCATCACAGAAACGTTCCCACATGAATCGGTCAAGACATTCGGGAAGAATACACCGATGGATCGTCCGGGACAGCCAGCTGAAATGGCATCGGCATATGTCTTCTTAGCGTGTAATGATTCAAGTTATATGACAGGACAAGTTCTTCATTTAAACGGTGGCGTCATCGTCAACGGTTAAAAAGAAACTCGGTGAAAACGTTTCCAAAAAGTGTTACACTATCCATACGGTCGCTTTTGACTACGTATGGATTTTTTTTACGCAAAAAATGAATAGTCATTCATTCGAAAGGGGAATTTTGCTCATGCTTGGATTGATTCAATCCGTCGAAGAAACCGCTCGAACACATCCGGACTCAACCGCGTATGTGTTTGAGGACACGCAAATCAGCTATCGTGAGTTCGTCGAGAAGTTTCACCGGGCAGCCGGTGCGCTTGAAGCGAACGGAATCCGAAAAGGCGATCATGTCGCGCTGATCTTAGGGAATAGCCCAGCATTCCTAGTGGCATATTACGCCATCATGAAACAAGGGGCAATCGCGATTCCAATCAACCCTACATATACACCGGATGAGATCGGGTATATCCTGATGAACGGTGATGTGAAGGGGATTTTAGGCATTGCGCCGCTCGTCGAAGCTGCAAAAGATCGTCTCGTGCATTTACCGAATCTCAAGATTGTTGTCTCTGTTCCTTACGCGGATCAAGAAGGACCAAACGAAACACATCAACAAGTGACGTTCATCACGCTCGATCGCTGGCTCGAAATCGAACATCCCTTGACAGAAGTGACGAATGAACTGGACGACATCGCTGTCATTCTCTATACGAGTGGAACGACAGGAAAACCAAAAGGTGCGATGTTATCCCACCGTAATCTGACATCAAATGCGCGCTCGATTGGAGATTATCTACATGTATCTAGTAGCGATCGAACACTTGCTGTGTTACCGATGTTCCATGTCTTTTGTTTGACGGTCGTCGTCAATGCTTCACTCGCACATGGAGCGTCAATCATCATTGCTTCACGTTTTTCACCACAGGAGACGTTCGAGTTAGCGAAAAAAGAACAGGTGACAATCTTCGCGGGAGTGCCAACGATGTATAATTTCTTACTTCAAACCGTGAAGGCCCATCCAGAATATGCGACCTATTTTGAATCAACACGTTTGTTCGTCTCAGGGGGAGCGAGTCTTCCAGTGCCGCTTCTTGAAGCGTTTGATCGGACGTTCCAGTGTCATATCCTCGAAGGATACGGTTTATCGGAAGCATCACCCGTCACTTGTTTCAATCCGGTCAATGGTATTCAGAAACCAGGATCGATTGGTACGTCGATCGTCGATGTCGAAAACAAAGTCGTCGATGAACTCGGACAGGAATTACCAGATGGTCAAGTCGGAGAATTGATCGTTCGTGGACCGAACGTCATGACGGGTTATTACAAGATGCCGGAAGAGTCGCAAGCGACGTTACGCGACGGCTGGCTGTTTACGGGTGATTTAGCTCGTCGAGATGAGGATGGATACTTCTATATCGTTGATCGCAAAAAGGACATGATCATCGTCGGTGGTTACAACGTCTATCCACGTGAGGTCGAAGAAGTGCTTTATCAACATCCAAATGTCATCGAAGCAGCCGTCATCGGCATACCGGACGAGGAGATGGGCGAGGCTGTCAAAGCATTTGTCGTTGCCTGTGAGACGATGACAAAAGAGGAAACACAGGCGTTCTGTGCTACATCACTCGCAAAATATAAATGTCCGACACAGATTGAGTTCATCGATCAATTACCTCGTAATACGACCGGAAAGATTTTACGGACCGTATTGAAGAAACAACCGACGAATTCATGAGTGGAATCAAGAACTTCAGGTTTCTGAAGTTCTTTTTCTGTGCATAGACAAGAAGGAGGGGATACAGATGAACATCGCATTGATTGCACACGATGAAAAAAAGGATGAGATGATGGGCTTTACACGAGCTTACGCCGCATTCTTCAAGAAAAATACATTGTATGCGACAGGAACGACCGGACAACGAATCATGGAAGCAACCGACTTGCACGTCCATCGCTGTAAGTCAGGTCCACTCGGTGGTGATCAGGAAATTGGCGCTCTCGTGGCGCAAGGGAAAATCGATATCGTAATCTTCTTACGGGATCCACTGACGGCGCAACCACATGAACCGGACGTCTCGGCACTCATTCGATTATGCGACGTATACGATCTGCCGCTTGCGACGAATGTTGGAACTGCTGAAATTTTAATCAATGGACTCGAACAAGGACAATTCGATTGGAAGGAAATCATCCGAAAACGTCATGAACTGGAACAAAAAAAGTTTTTAGACGATTAATTTCATGAGAACGCTTCTCATTTTCGATTGAGCATGCTATAGTCAGTTTGAGGATGATACTGATTATCAATTGCGATGGAAAAGGTGGCGAAGAAAATGGAGATTCTATTAATGACGGGTGTAACGGTATTGCTAGGAGGCGGCGTTGGATTCTTGACGCACGTCGTAAAAATGGAACGTCGTCAACAGGCAACAACTGTGACTTCAAAGAACGAGCAAGTAGCGTATCCAGCGCTCCGTCTCGTCAAATAATAGAAAATTTACGACTTCGCCTTTCTTTTCTTTTGAAAAGAAAGGTTTTTTTGAATTATTATCCACTCTCCCATAATTTTGCGGAATTCCTTTGATACACTGAAACAAAGCACATTAGTCGAGGAGTGAGAGCCATGCATACAATCTATTTAGTTGATGATGAAGTGAACTTGAATCGTGTACTCGTGAAATATTTGGAGCAAGAAGGATGGCAGGTGAAATCGTTTACGTCTGGTGAGGCGGCAGCCTCTGCCATCGTTGAAAAGCCTGACTTATGGATTTTAGACATCATGCTACCGGATATGGATGGTTTTCAATTGATTAAACGGATCAAGGCACATGATGAGACGACACCTGTCATTTTCATCTCGGCTCGGGATGAGGATATCGATAAAATCATTGGTCTTGAGATGGGATCGGACGATTACATCGCAAAACCGTTCCTTCCGCGAGAACTCGTCATCCGCGTCAAAAAGATTTTGGCACGAACGTATGCGACACCAAAGAGTGGTGTCATCCAATACGGTGATTATATGATTTATCCAGAGAAACGAATCATCGAAGAGAATGGTCAAGAAATCGATTTGACGTCGAAAGAATACGATCTATTGATTTTATTCGCCACACAAATTGGGACGCCGATGTCACGCGAGCAGATTCTCGTCAGCGTCTGGGGTGACGATTATTTCGGTTCAGACCGAGTCGTCGATGATCTCGTTCGTCGCGTCCGTAAAAAATTATCGAAGCTTGAGCTCGAAACGATTTACGGTATCGGTTATCGCTTGGTGTCTGCATGAAAAACCGCAGTCTTGGATTCCAGATTTGGGCGATGTTTCTGCTCGTCATCGTCACGCTTTCTGCGGTCATTCTCCTGGTCATCCGGTCATCGATCGGAAATTTCATCGATGAACAGGTCTATGCGACACTTGAGAATAGCGAAGTCTTCTTCTCGAAAGATGCTTCCGTCATCGAGATGCTTCAAGATAATCCGATTGAATTTGACCGCCGGAAACAGGAGTCCCGTTCTGTGAATATCCTACTTCTTTCTAAAAACGGAAAGCTCTATTACGGTGGAGCGCCACAACAGCTGATCAATCAGATGTACCGTGATGCGATTGATCAAAAAACAGTTACGGCAAAGTATACGACGCGTCTTGATAAAGAAGATGTCTACTACAGTATTCGAAAAATCGAGGATAGTGGTGAAACGTACTATCGTGTCTCCTATGTTTGGGATGCGTATCGACAAGAACTGATTACGCAGTTATTCTCGAAAATCGGATTCGTCGTCATCATCGGAAGTATCTTTACGCTATTCATTGCGTTTTGGTTAGCACGACGTTTGACACAACCACTCGTTGAAATCGAGGGAGCGGTCGGTAAAATCGCGGCTCAAAAATGGGATACACCACTTCCGCTTGACCGCGGGGATGAAATCGGACGACTCGCACGATCCGTCGATGCGATGCGGATGGATCTTGAAAAGCAGGATAAGGCACAAAAATCATTACTTCAAAACATCTCCCATGATTTGAAAACGCCAATCATGGTTATTCGAAGTTATGCCCAGTCCATCTCAGACGGGATTTATCCAGATGGTGATTTGACCGGATCCGTATCCGTCATTGATGAAGAGGCGGAGCGGTTAGAGAAAAAAGTCGCGGCTCTACTTTATGTCACGAAGCTCGACTATTTCGAGCTCGATCGTTCGACCTGGGACAATGTTGACATCGACCGGATGGTGCATCTGTTGAAAAATCGCTTTTCTGGAACGAAGTCACTGGAATGGCATGTCAGCGGAGAAGCAGGAATTGTTCTTGGTGAAGGAGAGCAGTTACGTGTTGCGCTAGAAAATGTCATGGACAATGCGATTCGTTATGCCGAAACACGAATCGATATCCGATTGTCCGGAACAGCGGATCAGGTGCATATCGAAATCGAAAATGACGGACCACCGCTTGACGCCTCCTCGCCACTGTTCCATCAATTCTCACGTGGCAAGGAAGGAAAGTTTGGGCTTGGTCTCTATATCGTCAAACGGATCGTTGAGCGTCATGATGGAACGGTCGCAATCGAAAACCGTTCTGCGGGAAATGGAGTTGGAAAAGTTTGTGTGATTTTTAATTTCCCACGTCATTTTATTGTGCAAGAGGAAAAAAAACCAAAAGAATTTTAAAAACGGGATCTTTGGATCTCGTTTTTTTCGTTAGGAAATAATCGTTCCGTTCATGCAAGGCAAAAGGAAGTTTGATATAACCAATATAATCCAGGAAGGGAGCGAAGGAGATGTCATACCCAATCACGGAAGAAACGTTAGCCTTGATCCCGCGATACGGTCAATACGGTGAACCGCAGACACTCGTCATCAAGGAACATTCTGAAAGTATTTTAGATGGTCATCCCATTAAGTTGATTGAAGAATCCTGTTTGTATTTTGGTTCGTCGATGCGTGGAAGAATTGAAGCAGCGCGGCATATTCTTGGTCCGAACCGAAAGACACCTGTTTTAGTGGATTGGCAAGCACAGACGATTTTCTTTCCAACGACCGCAAAAGAAAAGGCAGAATGTATTTGGATTAATTTTAAACAGATGAAGACTGTTCAGAAAAAATCGGGTAAAGTACAAGTCGAATTTCAGACCGGGCAATGTATCGATACCGATGCATCTGCGTACAGCATCGAGCGACAACGGATTAAAACGCTGGAACTGGCGTATGAAATGCAACGTCGTTTTCAGTTGCCGGAGTTTAAGAATCGGTGAAAAGTGGAAACACATAACAGGAATCTTACTTACGTAAGGAGAAACAGTAGAGAGAGAAATCATAGGGAGGTGAAGCGGTAACTTTTACCGCGACACGATGAATGAATCATACGAATGGTTAAATCGCCGAAAACTACAGCCTGGATTTGGTGCGACTGGAGGCAGACGCTTTATCAGTTCTCGCATCGTGCGTCCGGAAAATACACCGGGTAAACGAATCAAAGGAATTAAACGGGCACGACAATTGGTCGTCGATGATGCTGGAAATCGCCGTTGGGTCACGAAACGCATCGTCGTGACGGATGCTGCGAAACACGTCACGATGAACCGTCGGACATCTATCGCCTTGAAGGAGACGAATGAGTCGCGCCTTGAGCAAGTCAAACAAAAACTAGCATCTAACAAAAAGGTCTTATTACCGATTTTGGCGGCAACAGGGATCGCTGTCGCAGGTGGCGTTCTTGCTTACGTTCTTCGTCGGAAGAAAAAACAATCTGATCAATAAAAAATAAGCCGTTCTCCAATCGGAGGATGGCTTATTTCATGCATTATAAGAATCGTTTTCGTAAAGAAGTCGAGAGTGCTTTGTCTGCGATTTCTTCTAGTTCCGTCAAGTTTGTCGGATCAAAGCTATCATTGTAGAAACGACCTACGAAGTCGACACGATCGTAATCGAGTTCCTTGAAAATCAAGTGTTTATGGTCGTCATAAAAAACGACACGATAGTAATCAGATCCACGTTCAAGTGTTACGAGACCTTTGATATGATCCAATTTTTTTTGTTCTTCGGTTTGCTCTTCCTCGAGCGTGTCATCCTCGTTCGTCGATGCTTCTGCTTGCTCGATCGCATTCTTTACGAGTTCAGGTCGTTGTTCTTGTTCTTCCGTCATGTTTTATCGCCTCCAATTATTATTTTACATGGAAATGGACAGATGAGAAAGAAAAATCCCTCAGTCCATCTGGTGTGCTTCACAAACGCGTAGTACATTCATCGCGCCAATTCGTAATCGCTCGAGTAGTTGGAGTCGTGCTTCTTCATTTGGAATCGTATCAAGAGAAGCTACTTCCATCAGTTCCAACCAACGGATGGCATGTTCTTTTTGAATCGGTAATAACCGGTGAATCATCGCTAAACTCGCCGGCGGTTGATCCGGGTCGCGCGGTCCTCCTGTCAATTGGATCAAGAAGACGAGTTGTGCCTGTTCGACACGTTGTCGATCTTCAGGGAATAACGGTCGCAACAGTGAATCATGGTAGACTTGATGATAGAACGAGCGAACCAAGGATGTGAGTATATGCTCGCCTCCGATGGTTTCGTAAAGTGACAAGAAGCATCACCTGCCTTACATAGGATGTGTCCTGATTATAGCAAATTTATACTTAGAAGACATGCGCCAAAAACAGTACATTTGTTCTTGTTTGTGAGATACTGATAGTAAAGAAAAAACGAGGAGGAGGTTTTCTTGATGAACCATATGCATATTGGTCGTGCCGGTAGTGGGAAAACGACACAATTGATCGAGCGCGTCGTACAAGAACTCGAGCAACGACCGCTAGGGGAGAAGATGTATTTCATCGTTCCGGATCAGATGTCATTTGAAATGGAGCGGCGGATTGCGACAGATGACCGGATAGCAGGTCTTGTTCGTCTTGAGGTCATGAGTCTACGGCGCTTTGCGTTTCATATCTTACGCGATTACGGGAATCAAGCGATTCCATTTCTCGATGAGACAGGGACACAGCTATTACTGCGACAGGTCGTCGAGGAATCAGAAGACGAACTGAAGATTTTTAAACGAACTAAAAACATGCCAGGATTTTTCCAAGGACTTGATGAGCTCATCGCGTCGTTTAAACGCTCGCTGATTGAACCAGATATGTTGCGTCAAGTGAGTGATCGTTCTCTCGAACGGTCACCGAAATTGAACGATCTTGCTTTGATTTATGAGCGCTTTACGGAACGCATCGTCGATAAAGCACTCCATGCGGACGATTACTATACGACGTTACTTGAATTACTTCCAAAAGCACGACTGGATCAAGCGACGATCATCGTCGACGGATTTTATGAATTTTCGCTTCAGGAACAACAAGTACTGCTCGCCTTGATGCAACAAGTGGCTGAAATGCATATTAGTTTTACGATGGACCCAACGGATCCTTATGCGAAACAAACCTCTTTTGGTGTGTCTCAGCGATGCTACATGCAGTTGATCGGTCAGATGCAGGAGCTGTCGATTCCATACGAAGAAATCTTGTACGATCAACCAATCAAGTTTCAATCAGAAGGGCTACGACATTTGGAGCAGGCCTTGTTGAAGCCGGGATATCCCGCTGTCGATCATGACGTTGACGGCTTTCAGATGACAGCTGCAGTTAACCGTCAAGTCGAAGCAGAATCAGCCGTGCGGAAAGCGATTCAACTCGTTCGACAAAAAGGGTATCGTTTTCATGAAATGGCATTCGTCGTGCGACATCTTGAGCCGTATGCGGATCACTTGGAACGAGCCTTCCACATGTACGATGTTCCGTATTTCTTGGATCAACGTGAGTCGATGGTTCATCATCCGCTCATTGACTTGATTCAATCTGCTTTAGACATCGTGACGTCGGGTTATCGGGAAGAAACAGTCTTTCGTTTACTGAAGACGGAGCTCTTGCCGATTCCAGCAGAAGATGCGCGTCTAGCGCTCGATCGTTTCGAGACGTTCGTGCTCGAACGCGGCATCAAAGGATCGATGTGGCAACAACCATGGCAATTAAAGCGACGCCTAGCAGAGGAAGTTCGCTTAACGGAAGAAGAGCTTGCGCAAGAAGAAGAACTGAACGATTTACGAACCTTCGTCGTCGACTTGATTGAACCATTGCACCGTCGGTTGAAGCAGGCAAAGACAATGAGCGCGTATACGAAAGGTCTTTATCAATTCCTTGAAGAACAAAAAATTGCAGAACGTTTAATGGAATGGCGTAAGCAGGCACTAGAGCAGGATCAGTTACTTGTTGCTCGAGAGCACGATCAAGTGTACGAAGCGATACTCCATCTATTCGAACAGCTAGAAGCTGCTGCGCCTGAGCATACCTTGTCAACGGAACTGTTTGTTCAGATGGTCGAGACAGGACTTGAGAGCCTTCGTTTTGCACTTGTTCCTCCATCGCTTGATCAAGTTATCGCGACGGACTATGTCCGTGGACGATTACAACGAGTGAAAGTCGTCTTTTTACTGGGAGCGAATGATGGTCTGATTCCGTTCGTTCAAGATCAATCAAAGTTACTGTCCGAAAATGATCATGACTTCTTACATGAACATGGTATTCCGGTTGGAAAAGCGTCTCTTGACGTGTTTGATGATGAGCTGTTTTACCTGTATCAAGGGATGATGGCTCCAAGTGAAGCATTGTATGTTAGTTACGCACTTGTCGATGAAGAAGGAAAGGCGCTTCAGCCGGCAGCGATCACAAAACAATTAAAGCGACAACTGTTGCTCGATCGTCCGATCAAAACACACTTTGCAGAAGCTGGAGAACATGCACCGCAAGAACAACTTGATTTCGTGACGAGCCCAGATCGCGCGGCAGCAGCGACAGCGATTGAACTCCGGCGTCTGCAACGACGTTATCCGATCCAGCCAATTTGGTTCGAAGTGTATAATACGCTTCTCGAAAACGGACAGGGACGTGAACGGATGGGATTATTCTCGAATGCCTTGTTCTATCAAAATCAAGCGGAAGCCTTGCCGGAAGGATTGGCGCATCGTTTATATGGTGAGTCACTGCAAGCAAGCGTTTCGCGTTTTGAGACCTATAATGCCTGTTCGTATAAGCATTTTGCACGATACGGCCTTCGTTTACGCGAGCGAAAACTGTATAAATTCGAAGCACCGGACATTGGGAATCTGTTCCACGGTGCACTGAATGATCTGTCGCTCAGTATTAAAGCTTCTGGACGACACTGGCGCGAGCTCGATGGCGAGACGTGCGGAACACTTGCGAAGGAAGCTGTTGAAAAGGTGACACCTGAAATTCAGAATGCGATTTTGATGAGTTCGAGTCGGTTCGGGTATATCAAGAAAAAATTGACGGATGTCGTCGAACAAACAGCTAAAATGCTTGTTGAACAAGCAAAACGAACAGATTTTGAACCTGACTTATTTGAAATCAGTTTTGGGAACGCGACGTTCCCACCATTACGCTTTACATTGCCGGATGGAACAGAAATTGAATTCACGGGTCGCATCGACCGGATTGATCAGGCGACGATTGGTGATCAGCTATACGTTCGAATCATTGATTATAAATCAAGTGCTCGAGGACTTGATTTTGCGGAAATCTATTATGGGCTTGCGATTCAGATGTTGTTGTATTTGAAGACGGTCGTGGAACAGTCGGAGCTGCTTTATCAACAGCAGGCAAAACCAGCTGGTGCGTTATATTTCCACGTCAAAAACCCCATGTTGCGGGGCGATTTATCGGCTGACGAAGAAGAACGCAACCGATTGTTACTCGAGTCCTATCAAATGCAAGGCGTCATCCTCGAGAATGACGAAGTACTACGAGCGATGGATCATATTGCGTACGATGAACGAAAAAAATCACCGCTTGTCAAAGTGACATTCACGAAAAACGGACTGCATAAGACGCAGACGAAAGGTGTCGTACAGGAGGAAGATTTATCAGCGCTGATGGATCATGCATGGGAGGCACTAAAAGACAGCAGTCAAGACATCTATGATGGGGATATCGCTATCAATCCATTTGATTATCAAGAGCGGACTCCGTGTAGTTTTTGTGAGTATCGTTCAGTCTGTCAGTTCGATGAATCGCTTGGGAATCAGTATCGCCCATTAAAGCCGATGTCTGAAAAAGAGGTACTGGAACGGTTGAAGGAGGAAGAAGAATGAGCGTGCGTTGGACGGAAGAACAACAACAAGCCATTTCAGCTAGAGGTGGACATATCCTAGTCTCAGCGGCAGCCGGATCAGGGAAGACAGCTGTCCTCGTCGAACGGCTGACGCAACGATTGATTGATCCCAAAGATGAGTTGTCGGCAGATCGAATTCTAGTTGCTACCTTTACGAATGCGGCAGCACGTGAGATGAAGACGCGGGTCATCGAGGTCATGGATCAGCGCATCAAAGAGGCACCGGACGATTTGTATTTGAAAAAACAGCGTCAATTGATGAACCGGGCACAAATTACGACGATTCATTCGTTCTGTTTGTCGATTCTCCGCGAAAATTATTACCGGATTGGTCTGGATCCTGCGTTTCGAATTGCCGATGAATCTGAATTACTGTTATTACAAGACGATGTCTTAGAAGCGGTCTTTGAGTCCTTTTATGCTTCTGAGGACCCGGGATTCTATGATTTGATTGATAGTTATACGTCAGATCGGGATGATCAAGCGATGCTGACACTGATTTCGAATCTCTATCGGTTTTCCCGTTCCTTACCGGATCCGGAAGCCTTTTATGCACATTTAATCAGTCAGTACGATCAGCCAATTGATCCGGATGATTCTCCACTTATGCAACGACTAGTCGAATTAGAGTGGGAAAGTCTCTCAAATGTATTGGGACGTTACCGAGAACTTGCTTTTGAGCTGGAGCAGTCTGGTTATGCGGAAATGGGAAACATGATGCGACAGGACATTGCTCCTTTTACCTCACTTGAGACGTCAGCACGCCAATGGTCGATGGTTGCGCTTGCTTTTCAAGCAGTAGAGTTCGGTCGCTGGAAGAGTCCACGCGGGGATGAAGGAATCAAGCCGTTTCAAGCAGAGCGGACGCGACTCGTAGCGGAGTTCAAGAAAATGAAAGAGCTATTCGTCCAAAAGACTGGTGTTGATTATTTAGAAGACTTACGATCGCAGCTTCGACATGTGGAAACGATCGTAACACTCGTACGTCAATTTGCAAGTGATTATCTTGAAGCGAAACAACAACGTGGTATCGTCGATTTTTCGGATCTTGAACATTTTGCATTAGAGATTTTGACGGACGAAGGACAACCGTCAGACGTGGCAAAACTTCTGAAGGAACGCTTCGTCGAAGTACTCGTTGACGAATATCAAGATACGAATGAGGTTCAGGAACGCATTATCCAATTGGTCTCGAAAACGGATGAGGCGACAGGAAATCTATTCATGGTCGGTGATGTCAAACAATCCATCTATAAATTTCGTCATGCAGAGCCAGGATTGTTCCTTGAGAAATTCAAACGATTCCAACAGACCGACGTGGGAACACGGATCGATTTAACAAAAAACTTCCGGAGTCGTCTTGAGGTGCTGGATGGAACAAATCAAATCTTCCGCCAAGTGATGGATGAGACCGTCGGGGAGATTGATTACGATGAAGCCGCGCACCTTCGACTCGGGAATCTGAGTTATCTCGAATCGGAGCAAGTGGCGCCTGAATTACTCTTGATTGATCCACTTGATAGTGAAAAAGAAGAGGTTGAAGCACGAGCGATTGCAACACGAATTTTAGAACTCGTTGATTCGATGCATCCACATCTAATTTACGATGCGAAAGCAAACCGATTCCGGACCTGTGAATACCGCGACATCGTCGTCTTAGCACGGTCGCGTGGTAAGCGTGTCCAAGCGCTTGTCGAAGTGCTCGAACAGTATGAGATTCCGGTCTATGCGGATACGACGGGCGGATACTTCCAAGCGACGGAAATTCAAATCATGATGGCATTGCTCAAGACGATCGATAATCCACTTCAAGATATTCCATTCGCGAGTCTGTTACGATCGCCGATTTTTGGAGTGGCAGATCGAGATTTAGGACGGATTCGAGCAAAACAAAAAGAAGGAAGCTTTTATGAGGCAGCGCTAGCGATGGCGGCAGAGGAATCATCACTCGGGATTCGAATAGATGAAATCATCCGTCAGATTCAATCATGGCGAACTGAAGCGCGTGGGAGTGCTCTTCCGGCTTTCATTCGATCGCTCTTTGATCAGACCGGCTATTTTGAGTACGTCGGCTGTCTCGCCGGAGGAAAAAGTCGTCAAGCCAACTTGAACGCCTTATATGAGCGAGCGAAGCAATATGAGACGTCCGGTTATCGTGGATTATATCGTTTCCTTCGTCTGATCAATCGATTAATTGAACGAGGAGAAGACTTCGCAGAAGCCCGTTCGCTTGGAGAAGACGAGGACGTCGTTCGCATCATGACGATCCACCAATCAAAAGGACTCGAGTTCCCTGTGACGATCGTCAGCCAATTGACGAAGCAATTCAACAAACAGGATCAGATGCAAGCGATTCAGTTGCATAAGACGTATGGCATTGCCCTAGATGCGATTGATCCAATTCGTCGTTTAAGATCTGGGACCCTTCTGAAAGAAGTCATTCGCCGGGAAATGGATCGAGAGATGAAGGCGGAAGAGATGCGCGTCTTGTATGTTGCGATGACTCGAGCGAAGGAAAAGTTGATTCTCGTCGGCACAGTCAAGGATTTAGAAGATCAAATGGCGACTTGGCAGATGACGCCACCAGATGAAGTCTTACTACCTGAAAATGACCGGCGCCAAGCGAAGAGTTATGCAGAATGGGTCGTTCCGGCAGTTTTACGCAGTAGTTTACTACGTCCGGATGAGACGGATTGGTCGATTCGCGTGATGTCTTTAGAGGAGTTAGCACCGTATCAAGAAATCTCAACACTCGTGGAGCAACTCGAACACGTCCAGAAGCTTGAAAAAATCGATGTGCCGATTAATTCGCAAGTCAAAGAAATCGTCGAAGCGGCATTTTCGTATCAGTATCCGCATGCGCTTGCGACAGAGACGGCAGCAAAACAGACCGTCACGGAACTGAAGCGAGCGGAACAGCTGGAACGTGCAGCATTTGAAACGACATATCGCCAGACGACCTATTACCGAACGCCTCAATTCCTCGGACCAGTTCTCAGTGGGGCGGAACGAGGAACGGTCTTACACTTAGCGATGCAATTGTATGAACCGGACGAATCGATTTCGCATCAAATTGATCAGTGGGAAGCAACGGAACGCATTACGCCGATTGAAGCGACGACGATGCGGGAAGCGACAGCACAGTTACAAGGGTTCCTCGACTCTGAAATCGGACAATTGTTCAGCGAACGATTACGGACGAACCACGTCTATCGTGAGTTGCCATTCACTTATAAGATCGGGGCATCGCGTTTCCGGAAAGATTGGACAGGTCCAGTGGATGACGCAGTCATGCAAGGAATCGTCGACTGTTTGATTCAGGATGGAGAATCATATATCTTGCTCGATTATAAATCGGATCAAATCGTTACGACGGAAGTCGGACAAACACCTGCAGACGTGTTACGTGAACGATATGCGACCCAATTGAATCTGTATCAAGAAGCGCTAGAAGCGATTCTTCATATTCAGATTACACGGAAGGTCATCTATGCGTTTGCTTTAGAAGAAACGATTGATTTAGTTTAATTTAATTTTGATACGATCGAGACCTTCCTCGTTCTCCTACTTAAGGTAGAGATGAGGGAGGTTTTAGCATAGGACGAAAGAGGGATGAGGAATAAGGAGGGAAAATCAGTTTCTGAAGCGATTTCCGTTTCTTATTGTGAAGGAACTGTGTAAAATAAAGAAGATATGTCACTTTGACGATGGATAATTTTGGGAGGTTTTAATAGATGGCACGTATTTTATTAGCAGAAGACGAAGATGTCTTACGAATGTTAGTACTCGATACACTAGAAGATGAAGGATATACGATCGACGAAGCGACAGATGGAGACGAAGCGTATCAAAAAATCATGAACGCTGAATATGATCTCGTTTTACTCGATTACATGATGCCTGGAATGACAGGGATTGAAGTCATCGAAAAAGTCCGACAACATCCGGATAAGCAACATCTAAAAATCATGATGTTGACGGCTAAAAGTCAACAATCGGACCGCGAACGAGCGGAAGAGATTGGTGCGAATTACTTTTTCTCAAAGCCATTTAGTCCGTTAGAACTGATTGATGTCGTGGGAGGAATACTGAGTGATCACCAAGTGGATTAATCGAAAAATCGGGCGCCAACTCATGGCTTCCTTTTATGTCGTATTAGCTACATTGATGATTTCATCATTGATCGTCTACAACTATAC